>JABGVY010000228.1 GCA_018645845.1 Gammaproteobacteria bacterium
ATCGAGAAACCTTTTCTCAGTACCGGTGCGAGTAACGTTCTCGTAAGTACCATCGTAGCGTTTCTCGAGCTTGGTGAACCCCAGGTTTTTCAATTCACTGTTCCCCGCCGGTGTATTAGCCATCGGCGCCGTGGTAATGATCTTCCTAACGGGCGAGTCCTCATCTGTCTCACCTATATCTCTGCCGGTTAATTGACACAAATCACCCCAGCTCTTAACAAGCGCAGAGATGCTATGAACAGCCTCAACGGTCTGCCCATTCGCATCACAATAGTAATCGTATCTTGCCAAGCCTCACTCCTCTACGATCCAAACCGATATCGGACCTTCAGCACCAGGAAATCACCCATCGGGTCATCATACCCATCAGAGAAGGTATCTGAGAAGCTCTTTAGTGCTGAGCCCTCATCGACTAACCGGGTATAAACCAGAAACAAATCTGATAGCGGCGCTATCTCCCACCGGTACCGCAACTGAAGCGTCATCTGAGACAAACTGAAACTGTCTGTGGGGCCTTCTGGTTTGGCGGTTCGAATCAGATCACCCGGATTTTCCGGTACTAGATAGAACTGGTCTTCCTTCGCCTTTACCCCGACCCATTGAACCGAAAACCGGAACTGCTGTTTGGCAGACAGGAAGTAGTCTGCACTGATCCTTGGAGACCATTCTTCCGCCTGAAAAGTGGTGAAGTTGCGATCTTCCTGATAGAGCAGCCAGCCGTCGCGATTTCGATATCCTAATTTCACTGATAGTGCGAACCGGTCGCTGGGTCGCCAATTGCCGATAAGTTTGACGAAGTCTGTCCCGCCACCAAGGTCTTCTTGACTATAACCGCCACCGATAGCATAACTGAAGGGCTGGGACGAGTCTGATTCCCAGATAAAACCGCCAAAGTGGCGCC
Organism: Gammaproteobacteria bacterium; assembly: GCA_018645845.1. Classification (GTDB taxonomy): domain Bacteria; phylum Pseudomonadota; class Gammaproteobacteria; order Pseudomonadales; family Azotimanducaceae; genus UBA9659. Next base: position 902 of record JABGVY010000228.1, read on the forward strand.
TGGCCAATCGATAAGCGCCATTACCAAAACTGTTCAGATCATCATAATACTCGGGATTAAAACTGGCCCGAAACGTCAATTTAGAGAGGTTTTCAAACGTCATACGGTTTGAAACAAACACCGCTCCACCGGTGAACAAGCCATCGCGGTTACGCTGCACAAAACCGCGAATATCGAACTCATTGTTACGAGCCCAGCTAACATTTGAATTCTGTCGGACATGGGCAGTACGAATTCTGAAATTGTCTTTTCTAGCAAGAAAGCCCAGGTCATTAAGATCAACATGATCATCCAGATATTCAATGCCGACCCGTTGAGAAACACCCTGCCGAAAGGTGTACTCAAGATCAACAAATCCACCGAACCCGGTATCTATACCATCGATGTCTGACATAAACATCTGGCTATCGAGCTTCCATTTACCATCCTCTGACAGGTAATGGGCATCGAGGCCGTGAGTTTTTGCATCTCTTCGATCATTTAAGGTAGCCGTCGTCATGACGCCTATGGCTTTGTAACTTCCTCCTGGTTCATCTTCTAGCAACACCCTCGCGATACCATAATCACTTGTCTCAGCCGACAGGTGAAAAGGATCTCCGGATCGCTCAGCGTCAAAATTATAATCATCTTCAAATGCAGCGAGCAGACCATAACGCAAGGGCCCCGACTGACCGGTCACTTTTACTGCACCGATTAAATCTACTGGCTGGCGCAACTCACGCTCGTGAATCGTGACATCGGAACCCGTCACCGGTGCCAACGGTCGCCCGCCAATACGTCGGGTATTAATCATCGTGGTCGGGGCACCGCCAGTTCCTACCCCCTCTCCCCGAGTATCTGCCCGGGGGGATGTGACAAAAATCCCCTGCCCTTCAAGAAAAAATAATCGTTTCTCGGGAAAAAAAGTTTCCGTCGCGGACAGATTGACGACCACTTCATCAGATTCGACGGCGCCGAAATCAGGATTGACCGTCGCAGTTAACTGAAAGTTTGAAGAAGGCCGCCAGAAAAAGTCTGCTCCGGTTTTGTATCGAACCTGATCATCAACCCTGTCCTGGGTCACAGCCGTAAAAGGGTAGATACTGAACTGTTGCTTAGGGTTAACACCAGAGACCCTCAAGCTTTGTAGTTCGGAGATGAATTTGGGTTTGGTTGGAGGCAATGCCGGCCAGCCATAGCGCTCATCGACATAGGCAACTTTTCGGGACATGTAGAGCCCAAGACGACGATGCTCGTCCACACTCGGCATTGCCACCGATCCCCAGGGAATGTGAATCTCACCTGACCAGCCATGACTGGTTTTCTGACTAGCACCTCGCCATGCACCATCCCATTCGCTGGAGAAATTCTTCTCAGGCAAAAGCGTGCCGTCCTCCAGGGAATCACCCAAATTCAGGCCAAACCAATAGCCGTAGCGCCCTTCACCCGAGGTATCCAGCGTTACGTTGATAGAATCTCGATTCAGGCCCCGTTTATCCCTGCCGGACAATCGGGAAATGATTGTTTCGGCAGGTTGTTCCATGTCGATACCGAAATAGAGGCCAGTGTTGTCGTAGAAAATGCGAACCCGGGTTGCATGAGCGCTGTCAGCAAGGGTATCCGGGGAGATGACAACAAACTCATCATAGGCTGTCAGGTGACCCCAGGCATCTTCATCAAGATAGCCGTCGATGCTAATGCCCGCGTCCTCAACCCTCTCTAGAACAAGCGTTTCTTCCGGGCCTATTTCAACCACCATATGACTGAGGTGCGAAATGTTACTGAGGTGCGAGTCAGAAAATACTGGCGCGCACAAAAAGATCAGGCCAACGAATAATATCTTATTCATTCGCCGGGTCTGTCACCGAGGTGCCGGGCCAGGAAACTGGTCACGGAGTATCCTTTTCAAAACCTTGCCATTCGCATTTCTTGGAATAACATCGATAAAGGCAGCGCCAACAGGGAGTTTGAATCGTGCAAGCTTACCGTTACAGTGGTCAACCACGTCGGTGTCTGTGAGTGATTCACTTTTCCTGACGATAATGGCATAGGGTGACTCACCCCATTTCTCACTCGGTTGCCCGATCACAGCCACTTCGGCCACATCCGGATGGGTAAGGATGACATTCTCTATTTCCGCCGGATAAACATTCTCGCCACCGGAGATGATCATGTCCTTGATTCTGTCCTGAATATAAACATATCCATCTTCGTCGACTGTTGCCACGTCGCCGGTTCGAAGCCAGCCATCCTGAGTAATGGTTTCCGCTGTAGCTTCCGGGCGATTCCAGTACTCCGTCATGATATGTCTGCCACGAACCCAGACCTCACCCTGCTCATGATGCGCTGCATCGGAACCATCCTCGGTCACAATTCTGATATCCGTATGGAAAAAGCCCCGGCCGGTTGAGCCAATTTTTGCGATCGCATCTTCCCCTGTGATAAGACACGCAGGCCCGCAGGTTTCGGTGAGACCATAGATTTGGTGGATGTCTATTTCTAAATCGGCGTATTGCTGGATAAGACTCACGGGTAGTGGTGATGCGCCACTTTGAATCCAACGCACTGAAGAATAGTCGTATTTCTCCCGACCCTCTACTTGAATCATAAAGTTCAACATTGCCGGGACAAGCAGAGCAGTAGTGATTCCCTCCTCCTCAAACAATTCCCACGCACGGACGGGGTCAAATTCGCGCATCACGACACTCGTCGTGCCATTGTAAACATTCAATGTGATGGGCGTCAGAGAACCGACATGAAACATGGGTAACGCTGCGAGGTATCTGTCCCCCTCATGCACATCCGCTGTCGCCATAAAAGTAATAAGCGCCCAAATAGTTGTTGAATGAGTATGGACAACGCCCTTGGGTAACCCAGTGGTTCCGGAGGTATACATAATGTAGAGCAAGTCATCATCTGCCGCTGTAATTTCTGGCTCCACAGTGGATGCGGCCAGCCGCAACGACTCGTAATTATCTGAAAAACCAGATGTACCACCGTCAACACCATCGGAATGAAGCCAGCATTTAATATCCGTTTTGTCACCTCGACCATGGAGGTCTGCAGCCAGGTCAACAAACTCGTCACCAAACAACAATACCGTCGAACCGCTGTCCTTGATAATGAATTCCAGCTCATCAGCGACCAACCGCCAGTTAAGCGGAACCACGACGCCACCAATTTTGGCAATAGCGAAGTAGGCTTCAAAGAACTCAACACTGTTCATCATCATGATGGCAACGCGGTCTCCTTTCACTACGCCTTTCGACACCAGCATGTTGGCAACTTGATTACAGCGAGAGTCCAATTCTTTAAATGTTAGTCGGAAACCGGATTTACTATCGACATAAGCTTCGGTCGACCCGCTTAGCTGAGCCCTTTTGCTTAATATCAACCCAATGTTATTTTCCATTCTTCCCCCTAAAGCAATTTGACTGCTTGGTTCGCAACGTGTCGCTTTCTTCCAGCGACCACTACACAGCCGCGTTTCACGATCCTGCAGGTTAACACCTTATTTTAAGCGGTTCCGAGCTTCAGGTCGATAAAAGTGCGTCAAGAAACATCACATTGATCATCAACTCAATGAAAGCCACCAATCCAGAGCTTCACATGAAACAGACTATTGTCGAAATGTGCACTAGTGGAAGCCGGATTATTTTTAGTGTCTGTCACTAACGAAATGACCCAGAGCAAGAAATTCTTGCCTGGGGGTGATACTTGATATGGTCGACATAGCATACCCACGAGCAGGACTTTCAGCCATTTTCTGAAGGACTACCTGCTCATTAAGATCAGTAGCTGTCGGCTGCACTAACAGCTCTCAGATGTCTGTACCAACCGGGTCTAAAGAAACGTTTTATCAGCCTCCGCCAGAATTGCCGCCAGCGTCGATCGATGCATCTTGATCTCGTCAACACCCAAACCTTCAAGGGAATGAGGAAACTTCAACCACTTTTCAGTCTCATGCAGGAAATAATCAGGCACACGGCCAGAAAGATTCCGGGCTGGCTTGTAGTACGGTACAGCGATCCTGATATCTTCCGGCATATTGAGCCTCGCCTTTTCCCGCAGGCGATCAATAACCGCCTCTATACTACGACCGGTATCAAACACATCATCGACAATCAAAACGCTGTCATCATGACTGATGTTCTTGACCAGGTAATTCATTGAGAACACCTGAACCTCGTCATCACGACCATCGATTCCCTGATAAGAGGCTGTTCGGATAGCGATGTGGTCAGCATCAATTCCACGAGCCTTAAGCATTTCCTGAACAGCAACACCTATGGGCGCGCCGCCTCTCCAAATAGCGACAATAAAGGTCGGCTGAAATCCGGAATCAGCAACCATCGCCCCCAGCTGCCAACTGTCTTCTAACAAGGCCTGTGCATCGAGATAAAGTTTTTCCGTCACTGAGCTGGTATTCTCCGTTCCTGTATAGCAACAGCGTAAAGTGAGTTGGTTGTGAGAAACAAGCAGTTTCTGACTGAACAGGACGTTATGGAAGATAGCTTTCGGCTGGGTGTCCGTATTTTTAACTCGGGCTTCAGGCCCACGTTCATTGTCGGATTATGGCGAGGGGGCAGTACCGTTGGAATTTACGTCCAGGAGTGCTTGCAAACTCTAGGCATCGAAACCAATCATATTTCCATAAGAACCTCCTATGAGGGCTTGAGCGCCTATAACGAGACAGTCAACAACCCGGACCGACAGGTTCGTGTTCATGGTACCCAGTACCTGCTTGAAAACCTCAACACGAACGATAGCCTGTTAATCGTCGATGACGTCTTCAGCACCGGTATGAATGTTCATGCCGTTATTGCCAGGCTGGAATCGCGCCTAAAGCGAAACATGCCGAAGGCTCTCAAGGTCGCGGCTCTGTGGTACAAACCCGCATCACGTCGAACCGAGCGAAGTCCGGATTATTTTCAGCATAAAACCGACAACTGGCTGGTACTGCCCTACGAGCTAACCGGTCTAACATCATCTGAGCTCGAACAACACAAACCAAACGCTTTCGAGTTCCTAAGGGATCATGTTAACTAGACGCGGATTTTTAGCAGCAGCTGCAGTGACCCCCTTTGCGATCGGTTCAATGCCTAGAGCTGTACCCACAACAATACCGCTGAAAGTACTGCTGGACACCGATATCGGCAGTGATATCGATGACGCCGTCGCCCTATCCTATCTACTAAAGAAACCCAGCTGTAATTTACTTGGCGTAACCACTGTCACCGGCGATGCAGTTAACCGCGCAAGGCTGGTGAAAGCCCTGTGCGAAGCCGCAGGAAAAAATATCCCTATCTACCCTGGAATAGAAAATCCGCTGATTATTGCTCAAAGACAACACTCTGCTCCCCAGGCGAGTCGATTGTCTGGAAAACAGAACAGCTTCCCAAAGGGGCAGGCAATAGAGTTTATGCGAACCACTATCCGTCAGAACCCTGGAGAAGTGACATTACTCGCGGTGGGGCCTTTCACCAATATCGCTACGCTTTTTAAAATAGACCCGGAGATCCCTCACCTGCTCAAGGAACTCGTCGTCATGGGGGGCAAATTCTCTGACTATCCTACACCCTGGGGTCCGACAGAGTGGAACGCAATCGTCGACCCCCATGCAACGGCGATCGTTTTTTCTTCGGGCGCTCCTCTACGTGCTTATGGTCTGGATGTCACCTGGCAGGTCAGCATGACACCTGACCAGGTCACCCATAAATTCAGGGGGGACAAACTACTGGACATCGTCTTGGACTGGTCCAATGTCTGGTTCCAGGAACGTAAGCTACTCCATTTCCATGATCCCCTGGCCGCAGTTGGAGTATTTCATCCCGATATCTGCCAGTACAAACGCGGACAGGCACAGGTTGAACTGGAGGAAGCTGAGCTTCTGGGTGTGACTCACTTTCGAACCAGGGCCGCCGGCAAGATAAAAGTTGCCGAATCGGTCAACGCTGATAGATTTTTCCAGGAATACTTTAGTGTCTTTTCAAGCCACGACAACGGTTCAGCGGAGAAAATAACCTGATGTCTGTTGCGGTCATTATTGTTAATTACAACAGCGCCGCGCTGCTTAGCCGCTGCCTGAAATCTTTATCTGAACAAACTCTTTGTGCCGAGGAAATAGTCATCGTGGACAACGCTTCAACTGAAGCGGAATCACACAGCGTGCTTAATGCTATTTCTGCCGCAACTGTCATTAGAAGCGAGAAAAATCTAGGCTACGGCGCGGCAATCAATCTCGCAGTAAGTAAGATCGACACCACCGAATTTATTGTCTGCCTGAACCCTGACGCATTCCCTGAACCCGATTGGCTGAAGAATATCGTCAAATCTGCAGGGGATCATCCTGAGTATGGTTCCTTTGCCTCGCTAATGCTGAGAGATGATGATCCATCTATCATCGATGGGGCAGGCGACGAACTCCATTTTACCGGGATCCCCTGGCGACGGTTCCATCAACGTAGGCTCGACAACAACGTGCAAACGGAGCCGATTTTCAGTGCGTGTGCCGGCGCAGCCCTGTATCGAACAAGTTTGTTTAATCGTCTCGGGGGCTTTGACGAAACGTATTTTATGTACATTGAAGATATTGACCTGGGGTTCCGGCTCCAACTCGCCGGCTATCCCTGCCTTTTCGTGAGGAACGCCATCGTCCGTCACGTCGGGTCCGCCATTACAGGTGAAGGCAGTAACTTCTCGGTCTATTTCGGCCACCGGAATCTCGTTTATTGTTACTTCAAGAACATGCCATTTTTACTTCTGATGGCCACACTACCTTTTCATTTACTGGCCAACGTGGTCACGCTGGTAGTGCTTGCTGCAAAAGGCCGTGGGGGAGCGATTGGAAAAGCCAAGTTGGATGCCCTTAAAAAACTACCATCGGCTGCCCGGGCAAGAAATAGCGTATCCAGAAAGGTTTCAAATCGAGACATCTGGAAACTGTTGAATAAATCCATGATTCGATAACGATTCACTACTGCTCTAGGAGTGAACCATCCGCTGTGAGCGATTATATTCGTTCAGCACGGCGTCTACATCACCACTTGCGACGACGGTGCCATTGTCTAACCACACCAGACGATTACATAGTTCCCTGACCAGCACTTCGCTGTGCGACACGAGAACGACGGTCTTGTCCGACTTCATTTTTTGTTTCATCTCTTCCGTCGACTTCTGACGAAACTCCCTGTCACCAACCCCCAACGCCTCATCGACCAGAATAACATCCGGGTCTGAAGAAAGTGCGACACCAAAGCTCAGCCTGGCCCTCATTCCCGCCGAATAGGTTCGAATTGGGTCATCTATCGCGCTTCCCAATTCCGAGAATTCAATCATCTGGTGAAGTTTCCCTATCGCCTCTACTCGGCTTAAGCCGAGCAGCATGCCACTGACAATTGCATTATCTCTTCCCGACAGGTGAGGCAGAAAACCAAGATTAAGCGTCAACAGCGACGCCGTTTTAATGTTTCTCGTCACCTTGCCTTCATCAGGTACCAGAAGGTCGGCCAGAACCCTGAGCAGAGTGCTTTTACCAGAACCATTTCGCCCTATAACACCCAGTGTCTCTCCCGTATTAACTTCGAAGCTGATATCTCTGATCGCCCAGAATTTTTCCCGGTTCAACAGCGAGACCCGTCGTCGGTAAAACACACCAACCTGCTCAAGGGACAATGCGACTGACATTAGTTGTGCTCCTCTTTCGGCCTCCGAAAATCTTCCGCTATGACCTTCAGCACGGCCTCCGTGCTGAAATGCTTTGCTATCGTATTCAATCCGTCGATCGAATGTCGTTCCAGCATGTCCAGATCACCATACAACTCAACAATATTGTTCGCGAAGTCGGCAGAAACATCTTCAACCAGCAGGTTTGACGTGGCGTTGGGTATACCCTCTGCACCAATGGATGTTGTTGCGACCGGTATCCCCCTCTGCATTGCGTCCAGAACCTTGCCTTTTATGCCTGCCCCGAACCGTAGCGGAACGACACTCATTCGAATACGACGATACAACTCATCCAGTGCTTCGTCAGAAAGAAATCCTTCGACGTTGATGTTGCGCGATTCAAGAAGCCTGATATTGTCTGGCATATTGGAACCCACGATATACAACTGAAGATCCGGCAGAGATTCCAACACTGTCGGAAATACTTCATTTACAAACCAGACAAGCCCATCGCTGTTGGGTGGGTGGTTAAAACCACCAACAAAAATCAGCCCCTCACGTGAACTGAATTCAGGTGGCTCATGCTCGACCTGATCGAAAGCGTACAAAGGAATCGCTTTAACCGGCAAATCGGGATTCCTTGCAAGAATCTCGTCCACCTCAACCTGACTCGGGTAGTAGATCTGGTCAAACTTTTCAAACAGCTCGTATTCTTTTCGCTCCCAGTGAACTTTATCTGCCGCAAGGTCTTTATCCGGATGAAGTTCAAATTGTCTTTGCAAACGAAGGTAATGCAGGTCATGCCCAAAATAGATCGTCCGCGGGCGCGGCTTAAGGGTATTCACGACATCTACATATCGTCCAGCGATATGTGGCCGCATCATGTACACGACGTCTACATAGCCAGCATGACTACGCAACCACTTCTCCCAGTTTTTCTCATAGTAAGTGCCGTGTAATACTTCTACACCCATGTCCTGAAGCACGGATGTGTAAGGCTCGTGCTTGAAGAAATTATCCCCAAGAAACTTCACATTGAAACCGGATTGGACCAATAGTTGCAGATACTGGAAGGTAGATCGTGAACCGGCGTCTTTATCGAAATGTGGCACATAGTGATCAATAACGAGAACCGTGATTTTACCAAAGCTTCGCTCTCTCGCCTGTAAGAGTTGCTCTGCATTATCGAAGTGTTGCTCATCAAGAACCCCGGCCCATTTCTCCCTGAACTTACCCTGGTTGATCACCTGGTTTAGTTTGATACCCGAACTCTCATCGGTCCCATGAGATTTTCCCTCGTAATGGGTAATGACCGAAGCTGGCTGAAAGTAGACCTTTTTGCCACTCGCACGAACAGCAAACGCAAAATCGGTATCTTCGTAGTAAGCGGGCGCAAGGTTCTCGTCAAATTTTCCCAACGCCAGAAATAGCTGTCGTGGGAACATGATTGCTGCACCGGACACGTAATCAACTTCCTTGAAGTAGTTGAACTCCGGCGCCGCAGGATCTCCATTCCTCCCGTAATTCCAACCCGATGCATCCTTCCAGACGATACCGCCCGCCTCCTGTAAAGTACCATCAGGGTAGACGAGCTTTGACCCCACCAGCCCAGCATCAGGATACGCGCTAAACGTGTCGACCAACTGATCCAGCCAGCCACTGTGAACAGTGGTGTCATTGTTCAACAGGAAAATAAACTCACCACGGCAGGAATCAACCGCCCGATTGCACGATCTGAGAAACCCGAGGTTTTCCTGATGAGAGACCACTGTAATACCATCGATCCGGGCGAGAACACCTGGGGTGGCATCGGTCGAACAGTCATCGGCCACAATAATTTCAATGGCCACACCCGGCGCATGCTGGTTGATCGAAGCCAGGCATTTAAGCGTGTAATCGATCTGGTTGTAGACGGGAATGAGCACCGAAACGAGCGGGTTCTCAGAAAGGGGGAATGACAGGTTGATTTCGCTCAGTTCCTGGTCAGAGTGACCATGGACACTCTCATCAGGCACCAGCACCTCTTTTTCCATTTCAAACTGATAGTTACCCACGACCTGTTCTGCCAGCGCCCGCTGCTCGGTCAGTAGCAGAAAGAAATTTTTTATTCGTCTGGGTGACACCATCTTTACCGCAAGGACAGGCTTTGCGACACAGGTACGTAGGAACTTCACGACGGCCAAGGCCCCGCTGTTTCCCTTCAGCCTCGGTAGAAGCCAAGCGGTTAGCGGTTTTCTGACCGGATAGGTCAATACTCGTCCAAGCCTGAACGACACGGAGCCAAGAACATCCTGATGAATCCTGCTGAAATCCTCAAGGTGTTGCTGATAACCGACAATCTGTTGCTTGAGGTCTTCCTGCGACTTTCGTTCTATTTCGCGTTCTTTCTCGCGTTCTTTCTCGCGTTCTTTCTCGCGTTCTTTTTCGAGTTCTCTCTCGCGATCTCTCTCGCGTTCTTTTTCGAGTTCTCTCTCGCGATCTCTCTCGCGTTCTTTCTCGCGTTCTTTCTCACGTGCTTTTTCGAGTTCTCTCTCGCGATCTCTCTCGCGTTCTTTCTCGCGTTCTCTCTTGCGTTCTCTCTTGCGTTCTTTTTCGCGTCCTTTTTCGCGTCCTTTTTCGCGTTCTCTCTCGCGCTCTCTCTCGCGTTCTCTCTCGCGCTCTTCTTCGCGTTCCTTTTCGCGTTCTCTCTCGAGTTCATTGCTACGCGAGACTTCTGCAACCAATTGACTGACATCCGCGACCAGCAGGTCTACATGATCCTCGCGTTCGCGCAGCCGGCCATCAACATCTTTAAGCTCGGCTTCAAGTTGCTTTCGGGCTCCCTGCAGAAACTTGTTTTCCTGATCATATTCTTGAATATTCGCGTGCAATACCGCTTTAGTATTGAAGTCTGCCCTGAGCTGAAACTCATAGAGATTCAAGGCGATAGAACTTCGAAGGTCGGGGTACTGTGCCCGGTGGGCGTCGAACATTTCCACGCTTCCCTCTGCCATTCTGGACATCATCGCTGACAGGTCGACCAACTCGGGGAAGGCCAGCGCATGGTTCACCAGATCTTCCTCCGTGAAGCCATGATGACTGAGGTCAGGATCAACAAAGTCTTTAATGAAGGAACCAGCCGCTTCATTATCGAGCACTCCCCCGGTCCTATCTGCGACCCTGGACAATTCGCTCAGCGGATTCTCAAGAAACCGACGATAACCGACGATAAAAACCCTATCGCCCAGGAAGGTCATCAAGGCCCTGTTGTAAATATAGGTCAGCAAAAGACCGTGTTCTATCTCCATACCATTTCTGGCATGGAGTGACGCAGCAATATCAAGGGGCTGCCGATAAACCGCCAGGTAATGGACAGAGATGTCAGCTTCGACAAAGCACCTCGACCAGAAGTCGAGTAAAAGCGACATCCTGGGATCCTTAATGACGACCCTGTCGGAGTTCGCGAACTTGGACTCAAGCAGCGTTAATGCTTCCTGCTGCATCTCTTTCGAGTAGGCCTTCGAGCCACTATCCAAGAGGGAGTCCCAACTCGTCTGATTAATGGCAAGAAGCTTGTCATTAAACTGCACGACATCTAGATCTTCCCAGAACCCCTTTGGGTTATCTATGCCCGCAGGCATCAGATTGTCGCCCAGCGAGTATCCCAGCAACTCGATGCTCTTGGTAATAAGGCTGGTACCTGAACGGTGCATGCCTAGTATGACGACTAACTGCCTCGGCATCATTGGATCAATTAGGATTCGCTAAAAACGCTTCACTTTAACACGCTAGCGACCTTCCTTATCGGGTAAATTCACCGACTTTTGATTACTGATAAAACTAATTTCCGCTGGGAATTTTATTGAATACCACGCCCTTGTCGGCTCGCATGTCCTCAGGTAACCCAAGCACTCTCTCAGAAATGATATTACGAAGAATTTGATCAGTACCTCCTTCAATCCGCACAGCAGGCGAACGCATTAACATCGCCTGCAGGCGAGCAGACCCAGCGGCAATCTCGGGATCGACAATCGCACCTGACAATCCCTGCAGATCGAGCGAAAACTTGGCAATATCCTGCATCATGCCACCGGCAACGAGTTTGCCGATGCTATTTTCAGGCCCTGGCGTTTCTCCCTTGGATAATGCGGAGATCGCTCGTGCTGCGGTATTTTTAAGACCAGCGCTCTTCGCATACCAATCAGCAAGCTTCGAGCGCACCGCGGGATCATTAATCGCGGTACCCGATGCAACCCTGAGCTGATCAACCAACTCCTTTATCTCCGGAAAGCCCGTAGTAATGCTGCCCCCAATCGCCAGGCGTTCGTTCATCAGCGTGGTCAGGGAGACTTTCCAGCCCTCCCCGACCTCTCCAAGTCGCTGGGCGTCTGAAATACGTACATTGTCGAAGTAAACCTCATTAAAACCGCTGTCGCCATTCGCCTGTTTAATCGGCCGGATGTCTACCCCGGCAGACCTCATGTCCAGAAAAAACATCGTCAACCCCCGATGTTTCGGCACCTCTGGATCCGTTCTGGTAATCAGGATACCAAAGTCACTATGCTGCGCACCGGATGTCCAGATCTTTTGGCCATTGATGACCCAGTCATCGCCATCCTTTTCAGCCCGGGTACGAAGTCCAGCCAAATCTGAACCGCCGGCTGGCTCCGAAAAAAGCTGGCACCAGACTTCTTCACCACTTGCCAGCTTCGGCAGATAGCGCTTTTTCTGGTCTTCACTGGCAAACGTCATCATCGTCGGCGCACACATTCCCTGGCCGATAATAAACATGCGACTAAGCTGGCCATAAACGCCCTCTTCCTGGTTCCAGATCACACTCTCGATTGGGGTAGCACCCCGTCCTCCGTAGTCTTTCGGCCACTGCAGGCAAGCCCAGCCTGCATCTGCTTTCGTCTTCTGCCATTGCTTCGCCTCAGCCATGGGATCAAAACCATCTAACTGGATAGATCCAAACCCGCTGCTTGACAGGGGTTCGAATAATTTCTCGGGCGCGTTCTCATCGAGCCAGGCCCTGACTTCAACCCTAAATGCTGCTTCTTCCTGTGTATCGCTAAAATCCATCATCTATCTCCTAATTTTTCGGGCCTTGTTCAGGCAGCATTCGGCAGGGCTGAAACCAATTTGTCTTCCCAGGCAGAAAGCCCCCCGAGCACCAGGGTCAGATAATTAGATCTACGGTAGTAAAGATGGCAGTCATACTCCCAGGTAAACCCCATACCGCCATGAACCTGGATGTTGTCTCGTGAACAAAGCTGGAATGCCTGGGTCGCTGAAACTCGCGCGGTTGCCGCTGCCAGCGCCAACTCGTCGGCATCATTTTGAAGCGCCCAGGCAGCGTAATAACAATTCGATTCCGCCAGCTTCAGGGCGACATACATATCGGCCATCATGTGTTTCAGGGCCTGAAAAGAGCCTATCGGCCGGCCAAACGCAAATCGCTCTTTGGCATACCCAACCGCCATGTCCAGGGCACGTTCCGCGCCCCCAAGCTGCTCAAATGCAAACATCACCGCCGCCCGGTTATAAACCGTAGACATCACTGACCA
>JABGVY010000366.1 GCA_018645845.1 Gammaproteobacteria bacterium
GCCGTTGACGGTGGCGAAGCCATGCGCGTGAACCCTGGTGGGGGTTCTGTATCCTGCGGTGTCCAGCACGGCGGGCCAGAACAGCGCGTGAAAGTTGATGATGTCCTTGCCGATGAAATGATGGACTTCACATGTTGAATCCTTTTTCCAGAAGTCATCAAATACCAGGTCGTTTGTTTCACAGTGTTTCTGGAAGGCCGCCATATACCCGATAGGTGCGTCTACCCAGACATAAAAATATTTGCCGGGCGCCCCAGGGATTTCAAACCCAAAATAAGGTGCGTCCCGACTGATATCCCAATCCTGCAAACCGGCATCCAGCCACTCAGAGAGCTTGTTGGCGACCTGGTCCTGCAGGGCGCCGCTGCGGGTCCACTCTGTCAGGAATGCCGTGAAGTTCGAAAGTGCGAAAAAAAAGTGAGTTGATTCCTTCAGCACAGGCGTTGCGCCGGATACCTTCGATACGGGGTTAATCAGCTCTGTGGCATCGTAGGTTGCGCCGCAGGCTTCACAGTTATCGCCATACTGCCCCTCTGCCTTGCATTTCGGGCAGGTGCCTACAATGAACCGGTCTGCAAGGAACATCTCTTTTTCAGGGTCATAAAGCTGGTCGACCGATCGAGTTTTGATTTGCTGAGCGTCAGCCAGGCGATTGTAGATATTCTCACTCAACGCTTTGTTCTCTTCCGAGTGGGTCGAGTAATAGTTATCGTGGCTGATCACAAAATCGTTAAAGTCGCTGCGATGTTCGGCGTTTACTTCCTCGATGAGTTTTTCCGGCGTGATTCCAAGTTCCTCGGCCCGAAGCATGGTGGCTGTGCCATGGGTGTCATCAGCACAGACGTAGATACATTCATGGCCGCGCATACGCTGAAAGCGAACCCAGATATCCGTTTGGATATGCTCCATCATATGTCCAAGGTGAATAGACCCGTTGGCATTCGGAAGGGCACTGGTGACCAGAATACGACGCTTTTCCATGAGAGTGCTATTGCTGCAGAATTTGGGGTGCTAAGTATATAGATGAAGGTCCTAATTGCACCTTGAAACATTATTTCGCTGGTTTCGAGTACTTGAATTACTTCTGGTCTCATGTGAGGCTTCCATCCGCGAATCGACCGCCTAAATAACTCGGAGATAGAAAATTAGTAACTCAGCGATTGAAAAATTTGAACTGCCCGGCGTGAACCACATTGTTGCCGTTGCTTCGGGCAAGGGGGGGGTTGGTAAATCTACTGTTTCGGTCAACCTGGCCGCGGCGCTGGCGGCCTCAGGTAAACGCGTTGGGTTACTCGATGCTGATATCTATGGACCGAGCCAGGGCGCGCTGCTGGGCATACCGGAGGGTACCCGGCCGGAGGTGAATAATGAGCTGCTGCAACCTGTGGTGGCTCATGGTGTTGGCTGTATGTCTATGGGCTTCGTGACTTCCGAAAGGACCCCTGCGATCTGGCGTGGACCCATGGCGAGCGGAGCCCTTCAGCAGTTGCTCACGCAAACTGACTGGGGTGAACTGGATTTCCTGATAGTTGATATGCCGCCCGGTACCGGGGATATTCAGCTGACGCTGGCACAACGGGTGCCGCTGGCGGGCGCAGTAATAGTCACGACACCGCAGGATATTGCGTTGCTGGATGCCCGTAAGGGTATCGAAATGTTCCGCAAGGTTGCTGTTCCGGTGATCGGCATCGTCGAGAATATGAGTACCCATGTTTGCAACAACTGCGGCCATGAAGAAGCAATCTTCGGTCATGGCGGTGGCAAGGCGGTTGCTGGTGACTACGAAACTGAACTACTGAGCCAGTTACCCCTGACACTTCAGCTTCGGGAACAGTCCGACGCGGGCGCGCCTATCGTGATTGCAGACCCGGACGCCCCCACCAGCGTCACAATTCGTGAAGTTGCCGTAAAAGTTCAAACCTTTGTAGAACAAAACATGACGAAGGCCCCGGTAATAAACATCTTCAACGACTAGTTTCGGGGCGGGCCTGCCGTGGCGGGCGGCCCGATAACAATAAAAAACCGCTAGGCTTTTGGCAGAGTCACCCCTGTCTGTCCCTGATACTTGCCCCCTCTATCGGCATAAGAAGTGCCGCACACTTCATCTGACTCAAAGAACAACATCTGGGCAACGCCTTCATTGGCATAAATTTTTGCTGGTAGGGTCGTCGTGTTGGAAAACTCCAGGGTGACATGTCCCTCCCATTCGGGTTCAAGGGGCGTGACATTCACAATGATGCCGCAGCGAGCATAGGTCGATTTACCCAGACAGATGGTCAGGACGCTGCGGGGTATTCGAAAATATTCGACAGTTCGAGCCAGTGCGAAAGAATTAGGTGGGATGATGCAGATATCGCTTTTGATATCTACAAAACTGTTTTCGTCAAATGCCTTCGGGTCCACCGTTGCAGAGTGAATGTTGGTGAAGACCTTGAACTCATCTGAGCACCTGACGTCGTAGCCATAGCTGGAAGTTCCATAGGAGATGACGCGTTCACCGCTGCCCGCATAACGGACCTGTTCCGCTTCGAAGGGTTCGATCATGCCCTCTTCCTCGGTCATGCGGCGGATCCAATGGTCAGATTTAATGCTCATAGTCGGACTCAAATTATTAAGCGGGCGATAATAACACCATCGAATTGCAAAGCGTTATTCGCCAAGCGTAAATGATTCGAGATTTAGCTCGAAACCTTTGCCTTTCCCCTGCTGTTTGAGTTTTGTCAGCAGGTAGTCATGATCTTTTGCCAGCCAGAAGGTTGTTTGGCGGTCGCTGCCATGCTCCCGGATTCTTTCGAGTTTTACCGTCAGCATATCTCCCGCGGGTGTCGTCAGCACTTCCTCGCCAGCGACCCTGAACCGGTAGTGCTTGAGCTTGTCTCCGTCGGCAACGGTGTATTCGAATGTGCTGGATGAACTCTCTGACAATTTCAGGTTGGCAAGATCCAGCTTCAGCTGGTACTGGTAAGAGAGCTTATCGAGTGTTCCTGCGATGAGCTCGGAGGTTCCGTCCTCATGCAGCAGGGTCATGCTGTCGTAGTCGAAGGCGATAAAAGCCTGTTTGCTCTTTGCTAATCCACCCCGGGTGTAGTCGTAACGGTTGGGTGTCAGTTGGTTACCGGCAAAGCTGAATTCCGAGGTTTCTGCCACTCTGGCAAGCATGGACGTTGCGGATGATGTTAGTCGGTAGTCTCCATTCTCTAATCTCTGGAGTTCGCGCACTCCTTTTGCCTTGACCGGGAATCCCTCGGATTTCGCCACATATTCTGCGCGGAAAAGTCTGGGATTAGCGACATTTTCTGCCAAAGACAGTGTTGGCCAAACTACGATGAGTATAAGTAATGTAATTTTCAAGTTTGTCACCGACGTCAGTCCTAAAGACGTTACAATATGCAGATGCCTGATCACAAAATAAGTTCCCTGGTCGTTAAACGATTGTTCAGTTTCATGCTGCTAATAATGCCTTTTGGTGTCGCGTATCCGGTGGTCGTGGAAGATCTCTATGTCGCAGAGGTTTTAGTCGCAGATGAAAGCTCCCGGCAACTCAGGAATGGCGCCAGGGCAGGTCTGCTTCAGGTTCTGGTGCGAGTTTCCGGGACTCTGAAAGTTGAAGAGAGCAGCCTGGTTCGCAGCTCGCTTCGAAATCCCTCTGCCTATTATTACCAGTATAGCTATGAAACGACAGATCAGTCTCTGTTGGTCGATGAAAGCGAGGTTAATGCAAAGATCCTGCGTTTGCACTTTGAGCCGAGTGCAATTGCACGGCTGTTACGTGACGCCAATCTGCCAATCTGGGGGAATAACCGACCGTCTGTACTGCTTTGGGTTGCAGTGAGTGAAGGCCAGTCCCGGAGAATCCTGGGTGAAGCAGATTCCAGTGAAGTCGTTGCGGTGCTGGTCGACCAGGCGCGGTTGCGTGGGCTTCCAGTGACTTTCCCGATTCTCGATATTGAAGATGCCTCGCGGGTTAGCGCGGCCGAAGTGTGGGGAGCCTTTCTGGAGCGAATCGATGGCGCGTCGGATCGATACAGCCCTGACTCGGTGCTCACGGCGCGAATACGCAGTGAACCGGGTGATCGATGGTCGGGTCGTTGGTCTTATCGAACCGCTGATGCCTGGGAATCACTCGAGTCGGCGGGGTACACGTCAGATGAGCTGATTCGAGGTATGGTTAATGAACTTGCTGATGAATTGGCGGGAAGATTTGCGCTGGGATCATCCCGTGCAAGGATTCGATTAGCCGTTGAAAATGTAGAAAATGTGACTCAGTACGCTGCAGTTACTCGATATCTCGAAGAGTTAACGCCTGTTGTGAGCAGTTCAATTGTCGCCTTAGAGGGTGATGTTGCCGAGTTTGAGCTGGAGACAGAGGGGCAATACCTGCAGCTGATCGAAATCATAAAGCTGGACGAAAGGCTGCTGCTACTCAGTCAAGACGAACGTAACGAGAAGTTGCGCTATCGGTGGACCGAATAATCATGGATACCAGCGCCCTTCGCTATATCCCCAACGGTATAACTGTGTTGCGTCTGATTTTGGTGTTACCCATCGCTTTTTGTATCGTCGAGAAAAACCACATCGCTGCATTTGTGTTATTTGCGATTTCGGGTTTTTCGGACGGACTTGATGGATTTATTGCCCGGCGATATGGGTGGGTATCAGCTTTTGGGAAGCTGATTGATCCCCTCGCCGACAAGCTGATGATGATGACGACTACCTTGACGCTTGCTCTGCTGGGTCACTTTCCAATGATGTTGATGGTACTGATTATTGTGAAGGATCTGACTATATTGAGTGGCGTTTTTCCTTACACGACACTGGCTGGGTTCCCGAAAATTCAACCTAATTTTTTGGGGAAGTGCACAACGGCTGCCCAGATCTTTTTACTGGTCAGTGTTTTGTTGAACCTGGGTTTTCCCGGTACGCTTCCCGAGCCGTTTTTTAACGTATTTTTCTGGGTAGTCGCGATAATGACTTCATTTGATGGCGCTATTTACCTCTGGATCTGGACACTGCGGCTCGTGGATGATCCCAGATGGAAGGAATCAACCTGATGACAACTCACCTCTGGATCTGGACACTGCGGCTCGTGGATGATTCCAGATGGAAGGAATCAACCTGATGACAACTTACCTCTGGTTTTGGTCACTTGGGCTGGTCGATGACACCCGACGGAAGGAGTTAACCCAATGACAACTCTTCAAAAAACATTCGCCTTGTTACTGTGTGTAGTCGTTCTTGTTCTGATCTATTTTTTAAGCCCGATCCTGGCACCGTTCCTGGCGGGGATTATTATTGCCTACCTTGGCGATCCCCTGGTGGATAAGCTTGAAGAGGTTCGCGTTCATCGTGCAATTGGCGTGCTGTTGGTTTTCCTGGCGTTTGCGGCTGTGCTGGGCACTGCGACGCTTGTCATCTTGCCTTTGATGGCTCGTGAATTGGCGGATCTCATTCGCAGCCTACCGACGTTTCTCGCTTGGCTGCAGGAGACTGTCAGCCCTTGGCTTGTGAGCCGATTCGGTATAGACCCTTTTGATGTGCAACTGGATAACGTGGCCACTGGCGTCATGGAAAACTGGCAGAAGACCGGCGGTATTGTTGGTGCCGCTCTTGCCAGGGTCACGCGATCAGGGTTTGCCTTTTTGACCTCCCTGGGTGTGGTCGCGCTAACGCCAGTGGTTGCCTTTTATATGATGCGAGACTGGGATCTGATCATTGAACGAATCCTTGGTATGGTGCCTCGGGATATGGTGCCCGGCTTCATTCGCCTGTGCAGGGAATGTGATGAAGTGCTTGGCTCCTTTCTCAGAGGTCAGTTGTTGATCATGTTTCTCCTAGGGGTTGTCTACGCCGTAGGTCTGTACGCCGTTGGATTGGATCTGGCAATCCTGATCGGCATGCTGGCGGGACTCGCGTCCATCGTTCCTTATTTGGGTTTCTTTGTTGGCATTATTGCGGCCGCAATTGCCGCGATGTTCCAGTTTCAGGATCCGGTTTACCTGGGTTACGTTGGTATTGTTTTTCTGATTGGTCAGGCACTTGAAGGTTGGGTGTTAACGCCCTGGTTAGTGGGTGACAAAATCGGATTGCATCCCGTAGCGGTTATATTTGCGGTACTCGCCGGAGGGCAGTTGTTTGGATTTGTCGGTGTTCTTTTAGCCCTGCCGCTGGCTGCGGTCGTCATGGTGTTCGTGAGGTACTTACACGGGCGTTATCTCGTGAGTGAATACTATGGCACCAGCGATCAGGATTCGAATGAGGAAACCGTGGTTAAGGTGGCGGAGTGACCCGGCAACTTGCGTTGAAATTCAGGCTCGATGATCACACCCGGCTGGAAGATTATGTAGGAGAAGCGGGTTCGAAACTCGTTCATCTTTCTGGCTTTGTTTATCTTTCTGGTTCTAAGGGTTCAGGAAAATCACATCTGTTGCAGGGTATTTGCCATAGAGCTGTGTCAGAAGGGCTTAGTACGCTTTACCTGCCAGCGCTTTCGATACTCGAACCGGAAGTGCTCGAAGGGTTGGAGCAGGTCGATCTGATTTGCCTTGATGATATTGATGACGTTTTGGCGCTGGCTGATTGGCAGCGAGCACTTTTTCATTTGATCAATGCAGTAAAGGATGCCGGTAATACGTTAATCGTAAGTTCAAGCCATCCCGTTTCGGCATTAAAACTCGAGTTAGGAGACCTGGACTCAAGGATAAAAGGGGCCTACCTGTTATCAACAGACCTGCTTGATGATGAGCAGAAGCTCGAGGTGATAGGTCATAAGGCTCGTCGTCGCGGGTTTGATATGAGCCAGGACGTGTGTCGCTTTATTCTGGGCCGATCCCGGAGAGACATGCACCATCTTGCTCGCCTGGTTGACCAGTTGGATGAAGAAACTCTGCGTCGTCAGAAGAAAGTCACCATACCCTTTGTCAAAGCCGCTCTGGGTCTTTGATGCCGCGTGTTCTGTTTACAGGGGGAGGGACCGCAGGCCACGTGACGCCCAATATCGCTTTGCTGGAAGCGGCTATCGATAAAAGTTGGGACGTAGCCTACGTGGGTTCAACCGCCGGTATTGAGCGAGAGATGATCGGCGCATTGGGCATTCCTTACTACGCTGTCGCATCAGGGAAGCTTCGGCGATATTTCTCCTGGCAAAATTTCATCGACCCTTTTTTCATCCTTTGGGGAATGCTGCAAAGTCTAGTGTTATGTCTTCGGCTTAGGCCGGACGTGGTCTTTTCTAAAGGAGGGTTTGTTGCCGTACCTCTGGTCGTCGCGGCCTGGCTGTTAAGGGTTCCGGTAATCAGCCACGAATCGGA
Organism: Gammaproteobacteria bacterium; assembly: GCA_018645845.1. Taxonomy (GTDB): domain Bacteria; phylum Pseudomonadota; class Gammaproteobacteria; order Pseudomonadales; family Azotimanducaceae; genus UBA9659. Next base: position 7,308 of record JABGVY010000366.1, read on the forward strand.
TGTAACGCCAGGGCTGGCGAACCGATTAACCTACCCGTTCTGCAGGAAGATCTGTGTCACCTTCGAAGCAACGAAGCGCTACTTGCCCGGGGGTAAGGTAAACGTCACCGGGACACCGGTCAGGCAATCACTGGTTGCCGGTGATGCTGCGGCGGGCTTGAAGTTCCTGGGGTTCTCAGGTGAAAAGCCCGTCTTATTGGTGTTCGGCGGTAGCCTTGGGGCGGCTGCCATCAACAGCCAGACTCGCAGAGCTCTGCCGGGGTTGCTCCAGGCGTTTGATGTTGTTCATGTGGTGGGCAATGGCAATCTTGAGGCTTCTATCGAGCAGTCTGGTTCGGTTAAGCACTATGTGCAGAAAGAATTTATCGGCGAACAATTTGGTCATGTGCTGGCCGCAGCAGCGGTAGTGGTTTCCAGAGCCGGGGCGAACTCGCTCTACGAACTGCTTATGGCAAGGAAACCACATTTGCTGATTCCTCTGGGTAAAGCTGCAAGCCGCGGGGATCAGTTGGATAATGCCCGTGTCTTTGCGGACCTTGGCTTTAGCCGGGTGTTATACGAGGAAGCCTTGACGGGCGATGGTAAGTCAGAGGATGTCTTCGTTGATACCGTTAGGGACGTACTTGCCCACAGCGAAGAAATTACAGCGAGACTGCAGTCATTCGAAATTAAGGACAGCGTCAATCTGATCATCGAACTCATTCAGGAATCAGTTTAATAGGGATAAACCATGAAAAATTTGTTACTTGGAGCAGTGTTAAGTTTTTGTGTATCGCCATCATTCTCGGACGACGCGAATGAACTGCTTCGGTATGTGGACCAGCATGGTGAAAAGTTCGACCGGCTTGCGCTGGAACTTTGGGATTATGCAGAGCTGGGGTACCTGGAATCCCGCAGTTCCGCCAAACTGCAACAGGTTCTGGCCGAAGATGGTTTTGAAATTCAATCTGGCGTTGGCGGTATTCCAACGGCGTTTGTCGCAAGTTTTGGGGAGGGGAAACCGGTCATCGGTATTCTTGCGGAGTTCGACGCGTTACCAGGCATCAGCCAGGCAGCTGTTCCAAGTCGGCAGTTGTTGAAGGGTAAAGAGAGCGGACATGCCTGTGGGCATCACCTCTTTGGTGCCGGATCAACTGCAGCGGCAATGGCCGTGCGGCACTGGATGGAAAACAACAATGTAAAAGGAACGGTTAGGCTGTATGGCACGCCGGCGGAAGAGGGGGGGTCCGGTAAAGTTTATTTGGTGAGAGCCGGGTTGTTTAAGGATGTCGATACCGTGCTTCACTGGCACCCGTCCGACCGAAACTCAGCCAATGCTGAAACCAGCCTTGCTAACAAGTCTGCCAGGTTTAAGTTCAAGGGGGTTTCTTCGCACGCCGCCGCCGCGCCTGAAAGGGGGCGCTCAGCCCTTGATGGTGTTGAAGCGATGAACTATATGGTCAACATGATGCGCGAACATGTACCCCAGGAAACCAGGATCCACTATGTCATTACCCGGGGCGGTGAGGCGCCTAATGTCGTCCCCGATTTTGCCGAGGTTTACTACTATGTTCGCCATCCCCAGGCGGAAAAGTTGCAGCAACTCTGGAAAAGGGTGATCGATATTTCGAGTGCGGCAGCACTAGGTACTGGAACAGACGTTGAGGTTGAGGTGATGCACGGTAACCATTCCCTGTTGCCCAACGAAAAACTGGCCCGTCAGATGCATGCGAACCTGACACGCGTTGGAGGCATCAGGTACAACGCAGCAGAGCAGGCGTTTGCTGAAGAAATCAGTGGCTCACTGGGTGTCGGTAATTTTATTGGCTTGGAAAAAGAAATTCTTCGTTTTGAACTGCGCCAGGGTATGGGCTCGACCGATGTCGGGGATGTCAGCTGGGTAGTACCGACGGTGGGTGTGCGAACTTCAACCTGGGTGCCGGGGACGGCGCCGCACTCATGGCAGGCGATTGCTGCTGGAGGAACCTCAATAGGCACGAAAGGCATGCGCGTAGCTGCGAAGGCGTTGTCGTTGACGGCACGTGACTTGTTGCTGGACCCGGCGCTGATTGAGGCAGGACGAAGAGAATTTGATCGTCGACGCGGTGAAAATTTTCACTATGAAGCTTTGCTGGGTGATCGCAAGCCGCCACTGGATTACCGCGTAAAGTAGTTATCCGTTGAGGTAAGACAGTACTCATCGGGACACAGCCGGCCTGGTCGGTGCCGATGACGTATCCAATGGGCTTGTCATTTGGGGACCAAGGGTGCTATATTGGTGTTATACATATGTATAACACTATATAACCACATACCCTCCAAGTCCTTTGACGAACACGGTGAACCTGTGCAGATCAGCTTTCATGACAAGAGTCCGATCTACCGCCAGTTGGCAGAGCGGCTCAGGGCCATGATTTTGGAAGGCGTCTTTCAAAATGGTGATGCTTTGCCCTCGGTCCGACGGATTGCGAGTGAGCACCGAATCAACCCGATTACGGTGTCCAAGGCGTATCAGATTCTGGTGGATGATGGCCTGGTGGAAAAGAAAAGAGGGCTTGGGATGTACGTAGGCGAGGGCGCTCGTGAACAATTGCTGGAAGACGAACGGCGGGTTTTTATCGATTTCGAATTACCTGAATTCCGGAATCGTGCCCAACGACTTGGTTTTACACTTAAAGATTTATGGCAGGAGGAGTTATGAGCGAAATCGTTGAAGTACGAAATGTATCCAAACACTTTGGTGATTTTGCGGCCCTTGATGACGTGAGCTTCAATATATCGCCTGGGTCGATAGTCGGTTTGATTGGTCCCAATGGGGCAGGGAAGACCACAACGCTCAAGTCTATTTTAGGCCTGACCGATTTTGACGGTGAGATGAGTGTGCTTGGGCAGGACCCAAGAAGTGGACGCCACAAAATTATGGAACGGGTTTGTTTTATCGCAGACGTGGGAGTCCTGCCGCGATGGCTCAGGGTGTCCGACGCGCTGGACTATATTCAGGGTATTCATCCTCGCTTTAATCGGGTCCGCGCCGAAGTCATGCTGGCAGAAACTAAGATTTCAAAGCGCAGTAAGGTAAAAGAGCTGAGCAAAGGGATGGTGACCCAGTTGCACCTGGCGCTGGTGATGGCGATCGAAGTCGACCTGCTCGTGCTCGATGAACCGACCTTAGGTCTGGACATCCTTTTTCGAAAGGCGTTCTACGAGCATTTGCTCAACGACTACTTTGACAATGAAACCAGCATCATCATCAGTACTCACCAGGTAGAGGAAATCGAATCGCTGCTGACGCATTTGTTGTTTATCAACGAGGGGCGGATTCTGCTTGATTGCCCGATGGATGAGATAGGTGAAATCTATAGTGAGGTGCTCGTGCCACCGAGTAACCAGCAGCAAGCGAATGCGCTGTCCCCTATCCATAGTCGTGACATTCTCGGTCAAAAAGCCATGATCTTCGAGAATGTGCCCAGGGAAGAACTGAAAAATCTGGGTGAATTACACGAGCCGAGTGTGGCTGATCTTTTTGTTGCAAAAATGCACCGCTAGAAGGAGAAGTAGATGAATCAACTACCTGTTTTAATCCGTCGTGAATTTTGGGA
>JABGVY010000292.1 GCA_018645845.1 Gammaproteobacteria bacterium
GATGATGGTCCGTCAGTTGGAATTCGGTCTGTTTGATTTCCGTTTACACGTCGAGTTTGACCCGGATGACCAAAAGCAGGTGCAGCACATACTGGATCAGGTCAGGCAGGACGTTGCCGTCGTCCTGCCTCCAGCAGAATATGCTTTCCAGCATGGCTTCTCTCATATATTTGGCGGCGGTTATGCCGCAGGCTATTACAGCTACAAATGGGCTGAAGTCCTGTCAGCAGATGCGTTCGCGAAATTCCTTGAAGACGGTATTTTCAATCGTCAAACGGGAGAGAAATTTCTGGCTACGATCCTTGAAAAGGGCGGTTCTGAGGACGCGATGGACCTGTTTGTCGCCTTCCGGGGCAGAGAACCTGAGGTTGAGGCGCTGCTAAGGCAAGACGGTATGGTTGCTTGAAAAGATTTATTAGTGGCGCTACCTGCCCCAGCTGTGGCCAAATCGATAAAATTTATGTTCTGAAAGGCGACGATCGGGAGTCCATGCATTGTTCCCAGTGCGATTATTCAGAGATAAAAAAAGGCCGTAATGCGGGGATTGAAGTTCAAGAATGGGCCCCCATAAAGCTGTTAGACAAATAGAGTTCGATTCCGCAAATTTATGTCCCGGTAATGTCCCGTAGACCTTGATCCACAAGGGTTGAGAAAAGAGTCGCCGCTGCTATAATCGCGCGCTTTTGTTGTGAAGCAACAAGAGGGCTGTTGAGCTTTTATTGTTTCGAAAACCACTTGAACAGCTAAAAGTGCGTATCGCACGTGTATTTTTATATGGAGTCTCATTGATGAATAGAGTGATGCAGATGTGGCAAGCGGGATTGTCGCTGCTGCTATGTAGCAACGTTGCGTTGGCCGATTGGTCTGCGCTGAACATGAGGCAAGGTGTTACGGAGATTAGTCAACGAGTCTATGACCTGCACATGCTCATCTTTTATATTTGTTGTGCAATAGGAGTATTGGTGTTTGGTGTGATGATTATTTCGATGCTGATGCATCGGAAATCTCTTGGCGTGACACCGGCGACTTTTCACGAGGATACGCGGGTAGAAGTGGCTTGGACGGTCATTCCAATCATTATTCTATTGGTGATGGCGGTGCCGGCCACGAGTACTCTGAGGGATATGTATGAATCATCGGACTCTGATCTTGACATAGAAGTTCGAGGCTATCAGTGGAAGTGGCAATACACTTATCTGAATGAGGATCCGGCCGAGGAAATTCAATTCATGAGTGCCCTTAAAACACCTCGAAACGAAATCCAGAACCTGGAAGCAAAGGGTGAGCACTATTTGTTGGATGTGGATAATCCGCTGGTGATTCCGATCAATAAGCGTGTCCGGTTTCTCGTCACATCGCAGGACACGATCCACTCCTTCTGGGTGCCTGATTTTGCAGTAAAGCGCGATGCTATTCCCGGATTTATCCACGAATCCTGGGCAGTTGTTGAAGAGCCTGGTGTATACCGCGGTCAATGTGCAGAGCTGTGCGGCAAAGATCACGGTTTCATGCCGATCGTTGTCCATGCCGTTGAACAGGCAGATTATGATCTTTGGATTGCTGAAAAGCAGGCAGAAGCAAAAGAGGTTTTCAACACCGTCGGCAAGACCTGGTCCAAGGATGAGTTAATGGTCAAGGGTGAAGAAGTTTACCTGCAGCATTGTGCCGCGTGTCACCAGCCAAACGGTCAGGGCATTCCGCCAGCATTTCCCTCGTTGGTTGGCCAGGGCATTGCTGTCGGGCCAATGAGTGGTCACATTGACATTCTGTTGAATGGACAAGCAGGAACCGCAATGCAGGCATTTGGTCAGCAACTGAACCCAGCAGAAATCGCAGCGGTAATTACCTACGAACGTAATGCCTGGGGCAATGACATGAACGATATGGTTCAGCCAAAAGAGATCAACACCATGATGGCAAGTGAATAGGAGATAACGATGAGTGCTGTTATAGAAGAACATCATCACGACGGCCATCACCATGGTCCCGATAAGGGCATCATGCGTTGGGTTTTTACGACTAACCACAAAGATATTGGTACGCTTTACTTGTGGTTCAGCTTTCTAATGTTTCTTACCGGGGGCGTACTTGCACTCGGTATTCGGACTGAACTATTTCAGCCCGGTCTGCAAATCATTCAGCCGGAAATATTTAACCAGCTGACTACGATGCACGGCCTAATTATGGTGTTTGGTGCGGTCATGCCTGCTTTCGTTGGCTTGGCAAACTGGTTGATACCGATGATGATCGGCGCGCCGGATATGGCGTTACCCAGAATGAACAATTACAGCTTCTGGATTCTACCGTTTGCCTTTGGCATGTTGCTCTCTACCTTTTTTATGGAGGGTGGTGCGCCAAATTATGGATGGACGTTCTACGCGCCGTTGTCAACTGACTATGCACCGCCGAGCGTAACTTTCTTTATCTTCGCGGTCCACATGATGGGCATTTCGTCGATCATGGGATCAATTAATGTGGTTGTCACTATTCTCAATATGCGTGCCCCGGGCATGACTCTGATGAAGATGCCGCTGTTTGTCTGGACCTGGTTCATCACAGCCTACCTGCTTATCGCAGTAATGCCGGTACTGGCGGGTGTGGTAACGATGATGTTAATGGACATTCACTTTGGCACCGCGTTTTTTAACGCCGGTGGTGGTGGTGACCCGGTATTGTTCCAGCATGTATTCTGGTTCTTTGGGCACCCAGAGGTGTATATCATGATCCTGCCGGCGTTCGGTGTTGTGTCTGCAATCATTCCGACGTTCGCGCGCAAACGCCTGTTCGGTTACGACTCCATGGTTTATGCAACGGCGTCGATTGCCTTCTTGTCTTTCATCGTATGGGCGCACCACATGTTTACGGTTGGGATTCCTCTGGCGGGTGAACTCTACTTTATGTATGCAACCATGCTGATCGCTGTGCCCACGGGTGTGAAAGTGTTCAACTGGGTAGCGACCATGTGGCAAGGGGCGATGACTTTTGAAACGCCTATGTTGTTTGCGATTGCGTTTGTCATTCTGTTTACCATCGGGGGTCTCTCTGGGTTGATGCTCGCGATTGTTCCGGCTGACTTCCAGTATCACGATACCTACTTTGTCGTCGCGCACTTTCACTATGTCCTGGTGCCTGGTTCGGTTTTCTCCATTATGGCTGCGGTCTATTACTGGATCCCTAAATGGACTGGAAACATGTATGACGAAACGCTGGGTAAGACACACTTCTGGCTTTCTTTCATCGGTGTGAACGTTACGTTTTTCCCACAGCACTTTATTGGCCTGGCTGGAATGCCTAGAAGAATCCCGGACTATGCCCTTCAGTTTGCCGACTGGAATATGGTGTCAAGTTGCGGTGCCTTCCTGTTTGGATTCAGCCAATTGCTGTTCCTGTTCATTGTCATCAAATGTATTCGCGGCGGCAAGAAAGCAACTGACCAAGTATGGGAAGGTGCTCATGGTCTGGAGTGGACGATTCCATCTCCGGCGCCGTATCACACCTTCACCACGCCGCCGACCAGTATGAAAGAAGCGCACGGTTAGGTCATGACAGAGATGAGCGGTAAAACTGAAGCCAGCAAAACTATCAGGCAACTTATTTTTGTTGTTGTGGGGATGTTTGGCTTTGGTTTTGCGATGGTTCCGCTCTACGACGTACTGTGCGACGTTACTGGATTTAATGGCAAAACTGCAGGCAAGTACACAGCCAAAGAAGTACAGGATGTTCGTGAAGACAGGCTGGTAACTATTCAGTTTCTGGCGAGTAACAATGCGAACATGCCTTGGGAATTCAGGCCCAAGGTGAGAACGATGAAAGTTCATCCGGGTAAGCTGAATACTGTGGAGTTTTATGCGCGCAATATTACCGGTGAAACGATGGTGGCTCAGGCGGTACCTAGTGTGACTCCTTTCCACGCTGCAGAGTTTTTGCACAAGACTGAGTGCTTCTGTTTTGAACAGCAACAACTGGAGGCGCGAGAGGACTTGGACATGCCGCTCAGGTTTATTATTGACAGCCAAATACCGGAGGCTGTGAAGACGGTGACATTGTCTTACACCCTTTATGACGTAACAGAACAAATTGGGTTAGCTACAAACTAGCCAATAAGCTTTTTTAGGAGAAATATATGTCTACCCAAGACGCGTACGAAGAGTACTACGTACCCCACAGCAGTAAGCTGCCGATCTTCGCTTCCTTCGGAATTTTCCTCACGCTCTACGGCATGGGCAACATGTTCAATGAGATGAAGGCCGGTGTGGATAGCAGCTTCGGCGAACTGGTGTTCTTGATGGGTAGCCTGGTGATGGGAGGGACTCTGTTCGCCTGGTTCAGTATTGTCATCAAAGAGAACCAAGAGAAGCTTTATAGTAACCAGATGAACAGATCATTCGTCTGGGGAATGAGCTGGTTCATATTTTCGGAAGTGATGTTTTTTGCCGCTTTCTTTGGGGCACTCTTTTACGTAAGAGTCTTTGTTGTTGACTGGATTGGCGGTGTGGGTGAGAGAGGCCCGTCAAATATGCTCTGGCCGGAATATCAACCTCACTGGCCTATGCTTGATACACCTAATCCCAGTCGATTCCCGGGCGCAACGGATTTCGTTCACTGGTGGCCGTTACCATTTGTCAACACGGCGTTACTGCTGACATCGAGCGTTACGGTCACTATTGCTCACCATGGGATCAATGAGGGTAACCGCAAGAAACTGATCACCTGGTTGGGCGCCACGGTTCTTCTGGGTCTGATCTTCCTTTGTGTTCAGGGCTACGAGTACTATCACGCCTACACAGATCTCGGGCTTACGCTGAACGCGGGTATATTTGGCACCACCTTCTTTATGCTCACAGGTTTCCACGGTGCTCACGTCACTCTGGGTACGTTCATGTTGGCCATAATGTTTTTCAGGGCCCTAAAGGGTCACTTCAGTAAAGAAGATTGCTTTGGCTTTGAAGCTGCAGTCTGGTACTGGCACTTTGTAGACGTTGTTTGGGTAGGTTTATTTTTGTTCGTCTATATTCTTGGAACTTAAACGTTCTAATGGGTTTTAGAAATGCCCCAGCCTTCTGGGGCTTTTTTATGGGGTCGCCAATACTGGGACCTTAAAAAAGGTTCGTGGGGTACAGTAATTGGGTAGACGTCCATTAAGAGAGCCCTCAGCCCTACTTGGTTCAATATTACTGGGACCCAAAAAAGGTTCGTGGGGTACAGTAATTAGGTAGACGTCCATTAAGAGAGCCCTCAGCCCTACTTGGTTCAATATTACTGGGACCTAAAAAAGGTTCGTGGGATACAGTA
>JABGVY010000289.1 GCA_018645845.1 Gammaproteobacteria bacterium
CCGGTGGATATCCAGCAACACCCTGAAGTCCTTAAAGCTTACCTGGGAGAGTAATGTGTCGATACTTGAACTGACCAATATCGAAACCTACTACGGCCCTATTATGGCGATTCGAGGCGTCAGCATGTCTGTGCGGGAAGGTGATATCAGCGTTCTGCTTGGCGCTAATGGCGCCGGCAAGACCACGGTACTGAAGACCATCAGCGGCGCGATGGAGCCACAGAAGGGCAAGATATTGTTCAGGGGAAAAGAAATCCAGGGCATAGATCCAGATAAAACCGCTCGACTGGGTATCGCACATGTGCCGGAAGGACGAGAGGTTTTTCCGTTCCTGTCAGTACAGGAAAACCTTGCCATGGGTGCCTACTCAAGAAATGACAATGAAGTGGACGCCGATATAGACCTTGTCTACGACTACTTCCCCATTCTGGCGGAGAAACGAAAACAACAGGCTGCATTCCTCTCCGGAGGCCAGCAGCAAATGCTCGCTATCGGCCGCGCACTGATGCTTCGCCCGTCTTTAATGCTGTTGGATGAACCTTCCCTGGGTTTATCACCCAAACTGGTTGCCGAGATTGCAGAGATTGTTGTCAGGGTAAACAAGGAGCAAAACGTCACTATTTTCCTGGTGGAGCAGAACGCCAAAATGGCCCTCGACATTGGGCACTACGGCTACGTCATGGAAGTCGGCCGAATCGTCATGGAAGATAGCTGCGAAAAACTCAGTCAGGCTGCAGATATCCAGGAGTTCTACCTGGGGGTAAAGGATGAAGGGGTTCGAGGCCGCAGGCGTTGGAAACAAAGGAAAACCTGGCGATGACTGCCACCCATAAAGTTGATATCAGTCTGGATCCGCCGGTTGTTGCCATCGATGGTTGCAGCAGCATACCTGCGCTGTTCTGGCACCGGGTCACCACTAATCCCGAACGTCTGGTGATTCGTGAAAAAGACTACGGTATCTGGAACGAATACACGTGGGCTGACTATGGGAAGAACGCGAAATACGCCGGCCTGGGGCTGATGTCATTAGGCCTGAAACCTGGAGATGTCTGTTCAATTGCGGCGGAGATTTGCAAAGAATGGTTGTTCGCTGATCTGGGGGTGGTCTGTGCTGGCGGGATTACCAATGGCGTCTACCCGACAGATGTATCAAACCAGGTGGCGTATCTGGTGAATGACAGTGGTACGCGCTTCTATTTCGCGGAGGATGAGGAGCAGCTGGACAAGATCCTGGAAGTTCGGGACAACACACCTTCACTTGAAAAAATTATCATCTTCGATATGGAGGGTCTGCGGAACTTTGAAGACGACATGTGTATCAGTTTCGAGGCCCTGCTTGAGCTGGGCACCGCCTATGAAACCGAACACCCGGATGCCTGGACAACTTCAATTGAAGCTTCTGATGCCGAAGACCTTTTAACACTGACCTATACGTCGGGCACTACCGGGCCGCCAAAAGGCGCCATGATCAGCCATCGCAATATGCTTTACATGATGATCACCCTACAGCGGGTTTGCGGGATTTTTGAAAGCGATGAACAGGTCGGTTTTCTGCCTCTTGCCCATGTTGCCGGTCGGATGTTCTATACCTTCGCGACGATAGAAGCGAACTCGGTGATTAACCTCGTTGAAGATGTCGAAACCGTCACACAGGATCAGCAGGAAATTGCACCGTCCGTACATTTCGCTGTTCCAAGGGTCTGGGAAAAGCAATACAGCACCATTTCGATCAAGCTAAAAGAAGGGACCGCGTTCGGTCGATGGGCTTACGACCTTGCGCTCAGGATAGGTTCGGCGGGCGCTGTTTACCGAAAGGCCGCAAAGCCCGTCCCGTTGCTGTTACGCGGCGCAGTATTTGCCGCCGACCAGCTTGTCTTAAAGAACATTCGAAGGGTGCTCGGTATCAATGAAGCCAGATGGCTGTCAACCGCTGCGGCACCGATTGCACCCGAACTCATCGACTGGTACTGGTCCCTGGGAAAGCCGATGTATGAAGTCTACGGGCAAACGGAATGTACCGGCATTATTACCGCCAACGAACCGGGCAAGTTGAAAATCGGCAGCGTCGGCCTCGCTGCACCGGATGCGGAAGTCATACTCTCGAATGAGGGTGAGGTACTGTTGAAGAGTCCCGGCGTTATTCGGGGATATTGGAAGCAGACAGAAAAAACCGCTGAAACATTTAAGCAGGGCTGGCTGTATACCGGGGATGTCGGGCGAATTGACGAAGACGGGTACATTTACGTCACCGATCGCATCAACGACATCATCATCACCGCCGGCGGCAAAAACATTACCCCGAGTGAAATCGAGAACCAACTGAAGTTTTCCCCGTTCATTTCTGACGCGGTGGTTATTGGC
>JABGVY010000265.1 GCA_018645845.1 Gammaproteobacteria bacterium
AATAAATAACATAGGCCTATTAAAGTCAGCAGGCCGAGGATGCTTTGTGCTATTAACATAGAAAGTGTTCACGCGTTTATTACAACGCATGAAGTTACCACGTGTGCCCCGGTAAATCCTTACTTAAAGTCAGGCACTCCGCGAAAGGAACAGGGCCACCACCACGGGTCAATGATCTGTAAGTACTACTGCCTTCAATCGTATCGATTAGTGGTGTATATCTCTCGTTATTCTGTATTGCGCATCCTGCTTGTATCAAGTTTGATGACAGACATATGATGTCGGTCTGTATGGTGAATACTTTTTGATTATTTTCTTTACCCAACTTCTAATCTAATTAAGGGACGAAGCCGCGATGAGTTTTGAAACTATTCTTGTTGATGTCGAAGACGGCATCATGACAATTACAATGAACCGCCCAGAGCGTTTGAATGCATGGACCCACCAGATGGGTAGTGAAATGGAAGCCGCGCTGAAGCAGGGGAATAATGACACCCAAGTCGATGCCTTTGTTGTTACTGGTAGCGGCCGTGGGTTCTGTGCTGGTGCAGATATAAAAGACCTTTTTCACACGCAGGCAGAATCAGGAGACGTGAGACAGGGCTCCAGGGAACCGGGGAACTGGGTTGCCACAGTCAGGAACTCGAAACCGGTAGTAGCGGCGGTAAACGGCGCGGCGATTGGTGTTGGCCTAACCCAAATATTGCCAATGGATTATATTGTCGCCGCATCTGGCGCGAAACTGAGCTGTCGATTTATTAAAATGGGCCTTGTCCCGGAACTGGCGAGCTCTCATTTTTTGGTCTCAAGGTGTGGCATGGGTGCAGCCAGTGAACTCATGCTGTCCGGTAAGACGGTCGCGGCTGAAGAGGCGAAAGAGCTTCGTTTGGTCGATAAAGTTGTTGCGCCGGCGAACCTATTGTCAGAAGCATCAGCCATTGCGAAGTCCATGGGAGAGAATCCTCAGTCAGCCCTCGCAATGGTCAAGGGGCTGATCTTCGAAAACATGGCGGAAACAGACTTCAGCCTGGTTCAAAAAAGAGAACTGGCCGCACTGCTAAAGTGCTACGAGTCTGCGGAACATAAAGAAGCGATCGCAGCCTTCCTGGAAAAGAGGGATCCTGATTTCAAAGGTGCTCTAGAGCGCTAGTCCTTTTTAAAGTAAGGGGATGTATATTTCGAGAGATCAGTGAACGCGAAGCCGTAGATACAAACCGCTGCAGAAATGAACATGGCCGGCAGCATTGCATTCATGGTGCCGAAGCCTTCAATGATAAAGCCAATGACTAATGCACCAACGGGGATGCTCCCCATCATTCCCAGTGTATAGACACTCAATACTCGTGCCAGATATTCTGGTTCACTAGCCTCCTGCATGATGGCGCGAGAAAGGTTGGTGGTGACGCCCATGTTCAACCCCCAGACGAACAACACGGCCATCAGAACCCACCATTCCGGTTGAATCCAGACCAGATAGATGATGAAGATTCTAGTGAACTGCATGATAAGGAACCAAAGACCCGGTTTCTCTAGTGGCATGATGCGAAACTGGATGATATTGGATATGGTTGCGCCGGCGTAGAACACGATCATGATAGTGGCAAGTCCCAGTGCATCACCGTCGTAAACTCGCTTCACGATAAAGGGTAGGGCGGTCATAAAGGCGCCGGCGTTAAAAACACCTGACGTAAATGTAATAGTCAGTGTGTGGAAAATATTCTTGTTTTTGTACGAGGCCCTGAATCCATCGAGCATGCTGTCGAAGGTCGAGCTTTTATTCATGGCCTGTGCAATCGTAAGCGGCGCTATTTTCATCATGGTCAGGAGACCGAGTACCAGGCTGGCGGACTGAATCAATAAGATATTTCCTACCCCAACAATTTCCATTTGTCCCGCCAGAATCAGTCCCAGCATCTGGACAGTAAAGCCCACTGCGGTTGCTGCTGTAACACCGCGCTGAACATCGGTGCCTACCACCCGATTAAGGATTGCCTGTTGCGCAGGGCTGCTGAATGAAATTGCCGTGCTCATGACAATACCGAACAGGCTAACCGTCCAGATGTTCAGTAGACCAATCTCTGTCATTCCAAACAGGGCCAGCGGGAACAACCAAGCGATGGCGTACACCTTGAGCAGGAACGATCTTGCATCGGTGCGATCTGCGCTGGCGCCCCCCCATAACATTAGGATAATTCCCGGTAATCCGATCAGGGCCTGCACCATGCCGACCTGGTCTGCAGGAAGCAGAAGGATGCCCACTAGCAGCCAGCTCAACAATAATTGCTGCATGGCAGCCGCGTTACCGGTAAAGGCTGTGGTTCCCAGGTAAATTCTAAACTGTGAATTTTTCCAGAGGCTGGTGAGCTGCTCGTTCAAATGGCCGCTTCTACTAAAGGTAAGGGCTAATAAGTGTCGTTACAGCCAGACTAACCATTGAGCAGACCAATCGCCAGAAATTTATTGAGCGAAGTGCATGATGTTAAGAAACAGCGGCGTAGAGTCCATATTTGAAGAAATGTTGCAATTGACTTGCTTGCTTCAAGCAAGTATCTTTACACAACCTTAGATGATGTTGATATAAAGATGGCAGATTACGTAGCCCCCGCCCGGGAAATTGGGTTTGTGGTCAATGAACTTTTAGACTATCCGCGACTTTCTTCACTTGCTGATTTCACCGACGCAACGGAGGAATTGACTGGTGCTATTCTGGATGAAGCCGGAAAATTTGCAGCGCAGGTACTGTCGCCCCTAAATAGAATTGGTGATCAGCAAGGCGTGCGAATTGAAGGCGATACAGTCAAGACCGCCGACGGGTTTGCGCAAGCCTACCAAATGTTCGTCGATAACCAATGGCTAAGCCTTGCTCAAAACCCAGAATATGGCGGGCAGGGATTGCCTTTTCTGATTCACCTTGCTGCGTCTGAAATGTGGAATAGTGCTTGTACCTCTATAGCGCTGTGTCCGATGCTCACGGCTGGCGGCATTGATGCCCTGGCGGCTCATGCCAGTGATGAATTGAAGGACAAATA
>JABGVY010000381.1 GCA_018645845.1 Gammaproteobacteria bacterium
CTCTGTTCCAGCGCCTCGTTGCCACCTGCACCAATTAGCACGTCTGCCTGGCCACGTTGTCCGATCACCCGGTACATCAACACAACCTGCATGACCATTAGAAAAGCTGCAGTTAATCCCGTATACAAAGGCGTATATATTAATTCCATATCCATGAGCACTTCCCTACTATTTTATTGACAGAGTGAAGCCTAACAAAAGAAACCAACTGATTTAAACTAACGATGATTTTAGTCAGGTAAACCTAAAACCCGTTTTGCAATGATGTTCAGCTGAACTTCCTTGGTGCCACCCGCTATGGTTAGTGACTTCTGGTAGAGCCATTTCTTGACCGCTGCAACCTCTTTTGCTGAAGCCCCACCGTCAGTATCCCAGTGATAGGCGCTATTGCCCATGGCCGTCATTAGCAGTTCATCGCCATCCTGAATGTTAAGAGCGTTGGTTAGCTTGACAGCAGAGGAGGTAAAGCCTGGCGCCCGGCTTTGTAATTCCGCAATCGCACGACGCTGTGTGATCCGTTGAGCATGGGTGTTCATTTCATGCCGGGTGAGCCAGGTTCTTATCGACGCATCCACGATTCGCCCATCTGCTTTCCCGGCATAATGCGCTACCAGTTCCGGCAGCTGGCTTTCTTCGTTCCTGCCGCCCTGGGAGCCGGAAATATTGATACCCGCATGAGTTGATCGCTCAAACTGCAACAAACGCTTACCAACAGTCCAGCCGCGATCCACGCCGCCAATGAGGTCGGTAACTGGCACAATGGCGTCTTCGAACAGTGTTTCACAAAAGGGAGAAGCACCGGAAATCAGGGCTATCGGATTTACAGTGACGCCTGGTTGATGCATATCTACCAGCACCAAACTAATGCCTTCATGTTTGGGTTTGTCCGGCGATGTGCGCACAAGAACAAAGATGTAATCACAGTCAACCGCATCACTGGTCCAGGTCTTCCTGCCATTAATGATGTAATTGTCGCCTTCTTTTACTGCTTTGGTAGACAGGCTGGCCAGGTCTGAACCCGCGCCTGGCTCTGAATAACCCATCGCCCAGGCCCCATCCCCGCGCGCACAAATCGGCAGCCACCTCGCCTTCTGTTCATCTGTCCCAAATTCGAGGATAGTCGGGCCAATGTAATTAACGCCCCGGCCAGTTAGGGGAGTTCGAGCACCAACGCGCTTGAGCTCTTCAATGAGAATTTTGTATTCATCATTATTCAACGCCGCACCACCATATTCGGCGGGCCAGGTGGGTACCGTCCAGCCTTTATTAGCCATGCGATCCAACCAGGTTCGAACATCCGGCTCCAGCTCGATGGATTTGCTGCCGAGCGGAGTCTGTCCCGGTCCTTTTGCGCCATCCGGACAATTTTGTTCAAGCCAGGCTCTGGTTTCAGCCCTGAAGTCTTCTAACGTGATCATACGTCTCTAGCCCTTCACCTCAATGAGTTCTACTTCAAACACCAGCACAGTATTCGGAGGAATCAGCCCACCGGCCCCTCTTTCACCGTATGCAATTTCAGGAGGCAGGACTAACCGCCACTTGTCGCCTTCCTTCATCATTTGCAAAGCTTCGGTCCAGCCTGCAATGACGCGGTTCACTGGAAATTCGGCAGGCGCCCCTCTATCCACAGAGCTATCGAACACATCGCCATTGACGAAGGTGCCATGATAGTGGGTAAGAACATTTGAGGTGGCCAGCGGCGATCGACCTTCACCGGATTCAATTATTTCGAACTGCAGTCCTGACGGCATTACCTTCACGCCAGGTTTCTGCGCATTGATGTACAAATACGCCTGTCCCGGATCTTGATGAGTAAGTTCCTGCTGAATAAGTTCCTGTTCAGCATGACCAGGTTCAGCGGCGACTTCCGGCTGACTTACCGTCTGGGAAGCCTGTATTTCCTGCGATGGCTGCTGCTCTTGAACGACCTGTGATTGCGATGTTTCCTGTGTTTCAGAACAACCCGCCAGCAATAACAGTGCTGCCGGCATCAGCTTTTGGTACATGCCTTTCTCCTTGAATTTAGCGAGTCAGAGCCTAGCACAATCTATTTTCAACTTGCAGGTGATCATCCAACACTGGTAAAACCATTCCACACTTCACTATCACACGCTCCCTATGTCCGATTACAACGACCTGACCCCGGAAGAACAACAAGTTCTGCTACACAAAGGCACTGAAATGCCATTTACCGGTCCACTAACTGATCACTTCGAAGCCGGAGGCCACTACGTCTGTAAACAGTGCAATACACCCCTGTATCGCTCCGAGCACAAATTTCACTCGAATTGCGGCTGGCCGGCCTTTGATGATGAGATTGAGGGCGCGGTTAAAAGGGAAGTTGACGCCGATGGTTATCGTGTTGAGATCCTGTGCGCGCGATGCGACGGCCATCTTGGCCATGTATTCGAAGGTGAGGGTCTGACCGCGAAAAATATTCGCCACTGCGTCAATTCCATCTCTATGAAATTTGTCGCGGCTGACTAGCCAGGTTGCTTAGCGTCAAGGTAATACCAACGCCCATCCAGCTTGCGGAAACGGCTGTTCTCGTGAAGGCGGTAGGCTTTACCCTGCACCTTGTAGCGAGCAACGAATTCGACTGATCCTTCGTCTTCGTCGGGCCCACCGCGAGATACGGTCTTTATCTTCAGGCCAATCCAACGCTGGCTTGCATCAATAGAAAGGCTGCTGGGTCTGGTATTCGGATGCCAGGATTTGACAAGATATTCGGCATACCCAAGCGTAAACGCACTGTACCGGGATCTCATCAGCTGCAGGGCAGTCTGGGCGAACACACGGTATGAATGCAATCCCCCGCAACATTCCGCATAGACCAGGCCGGATTCACAGGGGCAGACCCCGGGATTATGAGTATTATTCATGTTCATTGTGGCTTGTGGCTTACCATCAAAGCTGCGTATACTCCCCTTGCGAGAAAGTACCTCTTTTATTTATGCACTGCTAAGAAGTTTTTACTTCCTGATTTCATAAGTATTAGTACTACATTTCTGCTAATCGCTACTTAGTAGCACGAACTTGTAAAGAAATTAGGAAGACATCATGTCAACAACGACTGGCACCGTAAAATGGTTTAACGAATCTAAAGGGTTCGGTTTTATCGCCCAGGAGTCTGGCCCGGACGTATTTGTTCACTTCAGCGCTATTACAGGCGATGGGTTCAAAACTCTGGCCGAAGGTCAAAGTGTAGAGTTCACGATCACCCAGGGTCAAAAAGGACCCCAGGCAGAGAACGTAGTCGCGCTATAAGAGCTTAAGGGATAAAAGATCGCGGGGTTTTTAATCCCGCTACTCTTTATCAGGATCAATCACACCGTAAGCGTTGGCAACTTCGATGACGGTGTAGATCCCTCCAGTTTTTTCCAAGACGTTAGGATCATTGGCTAAGGCAGCGATGGTACGTCCGGAAAATCTGACCGACTGCGCGACATCCTCGTCCAGTTGCATTCGCCCCTGCGCGACCATATCAAGTATAAATTCCGTCTTCACCTTTGCAGGCGATAATGAGATCGCTGTCACACCGTATTCTTTAAGTTCGACAGCAAAATCCTGTGCCATCCGATCTACCCCCGCCTTACCCACGCCATAACTGGCACTAAATACGTATTCCCGCCCGCCCCTCGATGAGATGTTGACGATAAGTCCACTCCCCTGACGCACCATCATCGGCGCTCCCAGGGCACTGGCGACATAATATCCCCGCAGGCCTACGCCGCACTGGTCATCCCAGACCGAAATGGGGTGCTCCCAAAACCCTTTATCCATCGCCGGTGGACTAGGTATCTGGTAAACATTGTTAACCAGGATATCGAGCCTTCCCTGTTCCTTCTCAACCCGATCAAACAAAGCGCGCACTTCTTCGTCATTATTGTGATCCAGCACTACAGGAATCGCGGTCCCCCCGTATGCTTCTACCGAAGCGGCGGTAGCCTCGACCGTGAGCGGCCCCGGCGGTGAGTCACTACTTGTACTTCTACCGGTGAGATATACCGTGCAGCCCGCTTCACCAAGGCCTTCCGCCACGCCCTTGCCAATACCTTTGCTGGCACCGGTCACTACCGCCACCTTTCCTTTCATTGCCTGCATTCTTCAATCCTTCTATTCGATTCCACAAAGATAACACAGGGTTGTTTTCCTGAACCAACATTTGAATTAACCTGACGACACAAGGGAGAAAGATGCAAAAACAAACCAGTGCAACCTTGCCGGAAGCCTCTTTGAATGAGCTGAATTCCAGGCTAAAGCAGACTCGTTGGCCCCCGGTTATCGGCCGCGATGACTGGCAGTATGGCGTACCTCAATCCTGGTTAAGGGAAATGGTCGAGTACTGGGTAGAAGAATGGGACTGGAACAAACAAGAAGTCGAGATGAATCGCTGGAAGCACTATGAAGCGTCCATCGATGGTATCAAACTGCATTACCTGCATGCTCCCGCCAAGCACCTCGATGCACCGCCAATCATATTGACCCACGGCTGGCCCTGGACCTTCTGGGACTTCAAGGATGTGATCGGCCCTCTATCTGATCCCGAGTCATTCGGTGGCAAGGCAGAAGAAGCATTCAATGTTTACGTGCCATCACTGCCGGGTTTTGGTTTTTCGACGCCCCTCAATCAATCCGGTGTTGATGTATCGCGAATCGCTAACCTCTGGGTGAAGCTGATGACCGAAGAACTCGGTCACACAAAATTTGCCGCCCATGGCGGTGACTGGGGCGCATTAGTCACCGCCCACCTTGCACATGAGTCCGCTGACAACCTGCTGGGTGCCCATATGAGCCTGACTCTAATTCCGGGTGTTGATCGATCGGCCCTTGGGCCAGAAGATTACGATGCGTCTGAAGCATGGATGCTGAAACGCAACACCGAAGCCGGACCGCTGATCAACAGTCATGTCGCCGTTCATAGGCTGGACCCCCAGACGCTGGCTTATGGATTGACGGATTCGCCCGTTGGCACCGCCGCGTGGATCTGGGAGCGCAGACGGAACTGGAGTGATTGTGACGGAGATATTGAATCAAGGTTCTCGAGAGAACACCTGTGCACAACCGCAGCCCTTTACTGGTGCACCGGCGCCATCACCTCATCCCTGCGGTTGTACCACGAACATTTCAGTAAACCC
>JABGVY010000270.1 GCA_018645845.1 Gammaproteobacteria bacterium
AGAGCGTTCCCATAATGACGATCTCCATCCAGCGATGGTAGGTATCCATGGCGCGGCCATTAATAGATTGCGGCCAGTTGGTTTCCGCGGAAAAGGGGAACAGCTGGGCGGTCGGCAGAACCAGATAGTCGTACTGCTCAAACGCGGTTAACAGTGCGCGATACCATTCGGATCTTGCTATAGAGGCTCGATAGACGTCATCACCCGTCAGTTTCATCCCTCCTTCAATTTCCCAGATCATTTCTGGCTTCAGCATCACTCGCGTTTTTTCATTTTCGTAGAGCGCGCTGCCACGGCCGCGGCTCAGCCAGTGCCGAAAAGTGAGCCACGTTTGCCATAATTTATCCATCGGATAACCTGGGTCAGCCGCTTCAACTTCACAACCAATATCCCGAAAGGAACCCAGAGCTCTCTCGCACAGGGAAAGCACACCCGGTTCAGTTGCAAGATAACCATCGAAATCTCCGAGCCAGCCAATTCGTGTTCCCTTGAAGTCTTTCTTTAATGGCTCGGCAAAGCTTGCGGGGTTACTTTGAATACCGCTTGGATAGCGCGGGGCATAACCCGCGATAGTAGAAAGCAACATTGCTGTATCAGAAACGTTCCTGGCCATTGGGCCGTTACAGGGAAGCTCTTCTATAAAACTGTCAGACAGCGGTACCAGACCCGGTGTCGGTCGGAATCCAATCACATTGCAGTATGCGCCCGGGTTACGCAGGGAGCCCATTAGATCGCTGCCGTCCGCGACCGGCACCAGGTTCAGGCGTAGTGCAGCTGCCGCACCACCACTGCTACCGCCCGCTGTACTTTGGCCATCATAGGGATTGAGGGTCGCACCAAAGACCGTGTTGTAACTCTGTGAGCCCATGCCAAACTCAGGAACATTAGTCTTACCAACAAATATTGCGCCAGCTTGCCGAATTCGAGCAATATGAAGTGCATCTGCCGTCGCAACATTATCCCTGAAAATGGGGGAGCCGCTGGTTGTGATCATGCCTTCGACATCAACAAGATCTTTAGCGGCGTGTGGCATGCCATGCATCCAGCCACGGTAGTTACCTGCGCTAAGTTCAAGATCACAGGCCTTTGCCTGCGCCATTAATGACGAATCGTCCGGGCGCGAAACAATAGCGTTATAGGCAGGGTTTACTTTGTCTATACGAGTCAGAAATGTAGACATGACTTCAACACAGGAAACATGACGAGACCTGATCGCGCTGGAAAGTTCCAGTGCAGTCAGTGACGTGATGTCTGACGGCGAATTCGCTAACAGGCTACCAGAGGAAACCAGCGTTCCTGCCCCCGCGGCACCTATTTTCAGGACTGATCGTCGGCTCAATTGAGCCTGCTCAATATCATTCATGCCGGTTCCCATTTTGTATTATTTTTCATACACCTGGCGACCCTCAAAATAAGTCATCTGAACTTCTGTATCGCTAATCTCCTCAGGAGGAATTTCCAACAGGTTGTGATTCAGTACAATAAAGTCCGCCGACTTACCCGTCACAAGAGAGCCGGTTTGCTCGTGCAGCCCAAGCGCTCTCGCCCCATCTATCGTGAAGATCTTGATCGCTTCCTTAACAGTCAAACTTTGATCAATCCAGCCGTGAACTTTGGCGGTGTTCCCTTCCTTGGCAGGTACAGGGTCTTGTCGAGTAACCATCGCCTCTAGCCCAACCCAGGGGTTCAGGTCTTTAGATACCGAGGGCCAGTCAGAACCAGCCAGCAAAGGCGCACCGCTGTCCAATAAATCACGGCTAGGCCAATACTCAAAGCCTCGAGCACCCAGTGCTTTTTTTACGGAATTGATAATCGGCGAGGGAAACCAGAGATAGGGTGATAGATCGGCAACGGCATTGAGCTCAGCGAAGCGCGGGATATCCTCTTTAGCAATAAAACCTGCGTGTCCGAGTTCGTGGCGGCGTGAACTCGCGTTGTTTGCTTCCCTCGCGGCTTCAATGGCATTGAGTCCCATGCGAACAGACCGATCACCCGCCGTGTGAATCTTGACGGTGAATCCATGTGCATCCAGCTCGATTAGAGCGTCAGTCAATTCGTTTTGAGTCAGATGGGTTGGTCCATAAACTGCATCAGCATCCCCCTCATTCGCGATATAGGGCTCAATCATCGCCGCGGTTCTTGCTGTTGTAGGCACACCATCCAGGAAAATTTTGGCGAAGTTGGTGTGCACGTGAGTACTGGCATAATCGTCACGTAGCTGTTTCAGCGCAGCTGTATTTAGCTCACCATGCCTCATTTCCGGGGTATGCAGACAAGTCGCGACATTCACGGAAAGCGCGCCGGCCTTGTCCAGCTCAAAGTAAGCGCTGGTTTCAGCTTCTGACGAGCTGGCATCCTTAAACCCTGTAAGACCATAGCTATTTGCATTGTTTACGGCGTACCTGGCACCTTCCCTGTAATGTTCCGCGGTCCATTGAGGCAACTGAGTATCGATCACAGCACAGGCTTCCTGAATCAGACCGTTTAAATCACCCGCTGAGGTTTTCTCATAAATACCACCGGCCGGGGGCACAGACTGTTCATCGATACCTGCCACAGCAAGCGCCTTGCTGTTCGCCCAGCAGTTGTGGCCGGAGTCATCCTTAAGCACGATTGCCTTGTCTCCAGAAATGTCATCAAGCCAGGCCCGAGGCGAATCGATATCGTATTCCTCAAAGAAATTGGGCGTCCACAAACCTCCTTGAACCCAAAGCTCATCGCTCTTGGTGACACAACCTTTGATCTTTGCAGCAACCTCATCCGCGGATGCCGTCGCCGGGAATAAGCAGTAGTAGAGTGCAACGACACCACCCCATGCAGGATGCGAATGCCCATCGTTGATCCCCGGCATGACAAAGCCCCCATCAAGATCCACAATCTTCGTATTCTGACCTGCCCGTTTCGAGATGGCATCGCTGGTGCCGATAGCTGTGATTTTGCCGTCTGTTACCGCCAATGCCTCGACCTGAGGATTGATGTCATCCTGCGTGTAGATGACACCATTTTTAAGAATCAGGTCTGCTCCTGCTGCCCGCTCTTCAATGGATTTCTGTTCGCAACCGGTTAGAAAGAGCAGGGCGGCTATGATGGCGATGATGCGCCCTGCCGCTAATTTACTCACCAGCGGGCACCCGCTGAAAGACTGCTTCACCATCTACAAACGTCTGCAGAACCTGCACATCGCTTAGTGCCGCCGTAGGTATCTCAAATATATTGCTTTCAAGGATAATGAAGTCAGCGCGTTTGCCTGCTTCAAGTGACCCCGTAGTTTTTTCCTGTTTACCGGCAATAGCGCCGTTTATCGTAAATATTCGAAGTGCCGCCTTCAGATCAACCGCCTGCTCAGGCCAGTACTTTCCTGGATTTTTTCCGTAGGGGTCTTCCCTGCTGATCATCGCTTCGATGCCCGGCCAGGGATTGGTGTCAGGCACGACAGCGGGCCAATCAGAGCCGTAGAACACCAACGCTCCAGCTTCGGTCAACGATTTTACTGGCCAGAAATAATTGGCTCTGTCACCGAGCGTGATTTTCATGGTGTCAACAGCCGGGCCGGGATACCAAAGAATCGGACACATTTCAGCGGCGACATTAAGATCATCGAAACGAACCAGGTCATCAGGGTGGATCATTTCGGCATGGGAAACTTCGTGCATAGCACCGGCGCGGACATTTGTATTACGCGCATGTTCAAAGGCATCAAGAGCGGCCCGAACTGCCCTGTCCCCAGTCGCATGAATTTTTACGGTCATGCCCTGCGAATCCAGCCAAGCAACATCTTTGGCGAGAACTTCGGGTTCAATCATCAGCTCTCCAAGATGCTTGTCGCCGTACTGCTCACTCGGCTCGTAGGGCTCCAGCACCGCCGAGGAATACACCAGAGGTACGCCATCCAGCATGATTTTGGCAAAACTGGCATCTATCCTTTCACTGCCATACTGCTGATGCCCTTCGATGTTTTTAATCTCCTGTTGGTGAGACGTTGACCACGCACTTTTCCAGGGAATAGAGGGCTTAACGCGAAGCGGTAACGCGCCACGCTTATCGAGCGCCACATAAGCGTTCAGATTAACGTTAGTGGTAATGGCGTCGCGAAAGGAAGTGATACCGAAACCCATCATTTGAGACATGCTGAAACTGAGGGCTTGCTGCCGCTGTTCACTGGAGTAATCGGGTATCAATTTCTTGGCGTTGTAAGCGGCATTGTCGAAAAGTAAACCAGTCGCCTTGCCATCAGCATCCCTGACAATTTCCCCGCCCACGGGGTTCTGCGTGTGGTCGTCGATACCCAGTAAAGCCAGCGCCTTTGAATTGACCCAAGCGTTGTGCACAGACCAATCCATTAAAAAGACCGGGTGATCACCACTGACCGCGTCGAGCATGGAACGGTGTACGCCGGGTCCCTGTTCCAGAATCGTGGTGCCCCATTGACCACCTTGAATCCAGGATGATTCATTATCGGTTGCGGCGACACATTGGCTGACCGCTTCGACGATCTCTGGTGAGGTTAGCTCCGCCCCAAAGGCGCATTCAAAACGCCTCTTAATGCCGCCATCCATTGGGTGTACATGCATGTCCTGAATCCCAGGCATGACAAATCTGCCATTGAGGTCTGTCACCTCGGTCTGCGCACCTTTTAATGCCTGTATTTCTTCTGAACTACCCACAGCAATAATGACACCATCAGAAACAGCCATGGCTTGATGTTGACTGTTGTTGACATCAACTGTGTAAATGGTGCCGTTGGTGAAAATTTTCTCAGCAGCTAAACTGGGAGATTCATCTGAAGAACAGGCGGAAAGAAGTGCTATCAGACCCGCTAACGATATACTGGTGAATTTTCCTGATGCTACATCGAGTAGTTCATGGACTGGTACAATCAACAATACACCAAGTTTTGAATTCGACATCATACAAACCTAATCAAGGTTAAGGCAGTTATGGTACACCATATCCCAGACGCGAGATGAAACCGGCTCACGTAGTAAAGGGCTTTGCTGGACAGTAGCGTCAGACCACCTCACAATTCGAATACGAACTCCAAGGACTTGTTACATGATTACAATATTCAGTGCCAAGAAAATTAGAACGATGAACCCCTCTAACCCCGAGGCGACGCATATTGCCGTTCGTGATGGTTCGATTCTTGGTGTGGGCAGCCTTGATGAGGTTAGTGGCTGGGGTGAATATCAACTTGACGATACCTTTGCTGATAAGGTTATCGTACCTGGGTTTGTCGAGGCCCACGCGCATGTGATGGCCGGCGGCATGATGATGCTGCCTTATCTGGGTTATTTTGACCGACCACGGGCCGACGGTACTACCGCCAAAGGTATCAAGAGCTACGATCAGCTTATCGAGATGCTGAAAGCTGAAGATGAGAGACTCGAAGACCCGAATGAGCAGATAGTCGCTGTCGGCTTTGACCCAATTTATTTTGCTGATCAGCCACGTCTGACCTGCCACCATCTTGACCAGGTTTCCAACACGCGCCCCATCTATCTGCATCACGCCAGTGGACACCTGGCGACGGTGAACACCCCTATGCTGAAGGTTAATAACATCACCAGAGAGCTGCGTGTAGAGGGATTAGGTCGAGACGCCGAAGGCGAGCTAGACGGCGAACTGAGAGAGCCGCCGGCTATGACCCTTTGCAAAAGCGGTTATAACGTTTTCCAGTTCACGAATTCCACGGAACAGGCACTGCGGGATTTTGCTGCGCTGGCGCGCAATGCAGGCATTACGACCTGTACTGATCTTGCCGGTTCCGCAATCCTGGCCCCGAAGCTATACGATATGACAACGCGGGTTACTAGCGAAGCGGCATTTCCAATGCGATTAGTCCAATACAACATCCCGGCGATGCCAGGGAAAGCCGCAGATTTCAGTGAAATCGCCGAACGGGTCGTTGAGCTGCGACGAAACAACAGTGATAAATTCCGGTCCCCCGGTATTAAATTCGTCCTTGATGGATCCATTCAGGGGTTCAGCGCGCTGATAAAAGAACCCGGCTATTTTAGTGGCGAGGACCATGGTCAATTGCTTGCTGTTCCGGAACAGTTGAAGGACTGGCTGCTGCCGTTTCACAAGGCCGGACTGAACATCCACATGCACTGCAATGGCAACAAGACCCAGGATCTGGCGCTGGAGACGATAGAAGCCATCTTGTGTGAGGCTCCCCGCCCCGATCATCGTCATACCATCACTCACGCTCAACTCACCACTCAGGCGCAACTACGAAAGATGGCAAAGCTTGGCCTTTGCGCCAACTTTTTCGCCAATCACATCTGGTTCTGGGGCGACCAGCACTACGACATTACTGTCGGTCCGGAGCGGGCAAACCAGATTGAACCCTGTGCTTCCGCGATTCGTGAGGGCATCAGCTTCTCAATTCACTCTGATGCCGGCGTTACGCCGCTAGGATCACTTCATACAATGTGGTGCGCAGTTAATCGAACAACGCCATCAGGCAGAATACTCGGGGAGTTAGAAAAGATAAGTGCAGCGGAAGCACTTAAAGCCGTGACCATTGGCGCGGCTTATCAAATGCATCTGGATGACGAGATTGGCTCTCTTGAAGCCGGCAAGAAAGCAGACTTTGCCATTCTTGACGACGATCCGCTAACGGTGGACCCCATGGCTATTCGAGATATTGGGGTCTGGGGTACCGTACTGGGCGGAAAGCGATTTAAGGCCGCGAACCGGTGATCAGGTTCACCGTGATTGGTGGCTATCTCGGGGCGGGCAAAACAACACTATTGAACCGCATTCTGACAAAAGAGAAGGGCGTTCGTTATGCGCTGCTGATCAATGACTTTGGCGAAATTAATATAGATGCTAAGTTAATCGAGTCGCAAACAGACTCTCAGATCAATCTTACAAACGGTTGTGTCTGCTGTACATTAGTGGATGGGTTTCATGACGCCATCGATCAGCTTTGCCACCTTCAACCGCCACCTGAGCACATCATCGTTGAAGCCAGCGGTGTCGCCGATGTCTCGAATCTTGCACAGTATGGCTATGCACCGAACCTTGCCCTTGATGGTGTCCTGGTACTCGCAGATGCAGAAACGGTTCGGGAAAAAGCCGACGACAAGTATGTGGCAACTACAGTTCGTCGCCAGCTTGCTGCTGCAGATATCATTATTCTCAACAAAACTGATTTAGTGTCGGAAGAAACCCTTGGGAAAAGAATTGACTGGCTAACGACAACATTCCCTGGTGCCACGTTGATCAACACCGAATTCGGTGAAGTTCCGACTAGTCTGCTGTTCGATGTACATGCAGCGATGAAACCCGATGACTTGCATCAGGCAGATCACGAGCACTACGTCACGTGGAAATTTGAACTATCACAACCTACTACACGAGAGGCGCTGGAGGGTTTTATCAGCCAGTTGCCAACCACTGTCATTCGAGCGAAAGGATTCGCCGGCCAGGTAAGCGGCTCTGATTTGTTAGTGCAGGTTGTTGGTAAGCGACGTGAAATCCGCGAAGTCGAGGGAAATCAGACCGGTATATTAATCACGGCAATCGGTCTTGAATCACAGCTTGATTGTTCCATTCTGGATGATCTGCGGGAGCGGGTGTTTGGTACCTGAAATAGTAAAGTCCGGGCGTTCCTCTCAACTCGCAGTAGGATAATATGTTTTTCTGGTCAATTTTTTTGATGTAGTTCAGGCTGCAATTAATTTAGGTACGAACGATGAAACCCAATATTCTTTTTCTTTTTGCCGATCAGCACAGACACGACATTCTGGGGTGCGCCGGACACCCACTGGTTCAGACACCTAACATTGACGCGATAGCGAGTGAAGGCGTTCATTTTACCAAGACGTGGTGTCAAAGTCCGATCTGCCAGCCGTCGCGTGCGAGCGTCATCACTGGGCGGTATGCCCATGAGATTGGTGTCACTCATAATACCGGCGGATTTGACCCAGAGTGGCCAACAGTGATGAAGCAGTTGCAGGTAGCTGGGTATGACACGGCGACCATCGGCAAGACGCACTACCACGAGTCTTATCAGCCTCCGAAAGCAGACGGTGAAATTGATATGCGAAGCAAAGAAGGCTTTGTGAAATCATTCGGTTGGGATTATGTGCTGGAGGAATACGACAAATATCTTCACGCCGCTCGACGGTTAACAACACCGTATACAGAACATTTATCGGAACATGGCATGTTGGATGAATACCGTGCGCAGATAAAAGGCGCATTCAGGCTGACGCCTGAACACTGGCGCGGTCAAACCAGTGTATTGCCCCAGGAGCTGGACCTTACTAGTTTTCTGGCCGACGAGGCGAACCAATGGCTGCGACAGCGGTCAACTGACAAGCCCTTCATGCTAAAGCTGGCTTTTGTTCAGCCTCATGTGCCGCTTATTTCTGACCCTGTGTGGTCCGAATATTATGCCGACGCCGACATACAGGTTCCCGCACTCAATCCTGCGCAAGCTTCGAACAAGGACTGGGCGAAATACATGTCTTTACTGGCAGAACATTCCCAGGCACAGATGATGGATCATGATTTTGTTAGAGCAGGTATCCGCCAGTACTTTGGTATGGTTTCTCTGGTTGATCAAAAGGTTGGAGAAGTGCTGGCGACGCTGGATGAGTTGGGGCAGTTGGATAATACATGGATTATTTATACGAGTGACCATGGCGAAATGCTGGGTGATCATAAACTGTGGGCGAAAATGAACTTTTATCACGGTTCCGTTCAGGTGCCGCTAATCATTCGCCCACCAGGTGGGGTTTTGCATCGGGACGAGGATGCGCTGGTAGAGTTGACAGACGTAACGGCGACCCTGGCTGATATCGGTGGCGCGGAACCGCCTGCAGGCGGCCATGGTGAGTCATTGTTACCTGCCTTGGAAGGGCCGATTGGGGGGCGAGAGGTTGTGCATGCAAGAATTGGAGATTTTGCTGGTATCCGTGATTCAAGTCACCGGCTGACTATGAATGTCAAAAACGAAGTTGCATGCGAGCTGTTCAATATGATTGATGACCCGGGTGAGCTGGTGAATCTAGTCGACGAGCAGACAGAGAAAGAGCGTGTCGACGATCTTAGTAATCAGCTACGGAACCATTTGGCGAACTAGATCCACGGGGATGAACTCTGTCACCAACGGTGATGGTGCCCAATGAATTACTGTATCGACATGAACTGTTTGAATTACTTTGGTAGCTAAGCAAATGAATGCTTGCGTAATCCAACCGGGGTCGAGAAAATGCACGAGAAGTGGCAAAGAACGTTTGTTTCGATGACGTCTTCAACGGTCCGCGTAACAGCGCGGCATGATGCTTAAGAGGGCGTACAGCTAATGGTGAAGGACAATACATCCTTTTATCTCGATCCGCTTCACAGTGTAGGTTATCTGTCACGGATCAACTTTCGCGCTTTCTCGAAAGCACTGGAAAACCTAACCGAACCTCACGGGGTTACCGCTGGTCAATGGCGAATTCTGCGTGTTCTATGGGAAGAGGATGGAATAACCCAAAGAGAGATCAGTGAACGGGTCGGCATCACTGAGGCTACGGCGGTGAAAGGTCTTGCCGGGCTGGAAACAGCGAAGCTGATCACGCGAGAGGTTGACAAGTCTGATAGACGAAAAATGGTTACTCGACTGACCACCAAAGCCAAACGCCTGAAAAAGAAACTGATACCGTTCGTTGTGGATGTCAACGAACGCGCGCTCAAGGGTATTAGCCAAAAAGATGTCGATATAGCACGCCGCGTGCTCGCTCAGACTTATCTAAACCTTACTGCGAATTGAAGAAGTGCTCAAACACATGCCAACAGAGCGACTGGTCGTCGCTCTGGGTTGTGGCATGTAATATCTGTCCCAAGACCTAGCTTTTGCCAGGCTCTGCAATAGGGTGGCCGAAGAAACCGGGCCGCAGGTTAATCCTTATCCTGCCAAGCAGAGCCTGCCCAGTCTGAGGTTTCACCTTCACCGGGGACCGGAACTTCTCGGATCCGTTCAGGGACATCATCAAATTCCAGTTTCAGTGCGCGGCAGCATACCGCGTGCATGTTGTAACCCATGATGTGGTAGGTCAGTTCCAGAATGTCTTCGTCTGAGAAATGACTATGCAGTGCATCAAACAGTTCATCTGAAGCGCGACCGTTGTCGTAAATGAGGGCATCTGTCCAGGCAAGGACAGTCCGTTCCCTGGCATCGAAGAGGTCGGATACTTGCCAGTGGGGAATAGCTGCGATCTGTTCGTCTGGAACGCCATGGCGTCTCGCGGCCTTGCAATGCTGGGAAAACACAAACTGACTGCCTGCGGCATAGCCAGCCCTGGTAATTCCAAGTTCCCTGGCTTTGTTATCAAGCTGGCTGATACTTTCGCTGGCGAACATACCAAACATACCGAAATGGCTGGTGGCATGATCAAAAATGTAGGGAACCAGGCCGAAGACAGTCCACCAGTTACCCGGTGTGCCTGTCGCAGTTCCTGGGTCCGTTACAGGGTCTCTGTCACCGAATAGAGCATCGTAGTATTTTTTTACGTTGCTGGGAGCATCGTCCCGTGAAACCTGTCTTAGTCTTGGCATGATGTCTTCTCTTTTGAAAGTGATCTAATGGAATACTAGAAAAATCCTTAGCTGTCAAAGGAATTGACATATTACTCGGCTGCGGTCATTCTGAAGCACAGCAAATTCGCCCGCTACTGTCATTCCGTAGAGTCGTAAAGAGTCTCGCTGAGACCTTTCAGCCTTTAGCTTCGAGATGACAACTGGAAAAGAGAGAGGAAAAAGTATATGGGAACGAACGAAAAATTCGAGTTCAGGGGTATTAACCACCTGGCGCTTGTGTGCCGTGATATGAAAGTTACTGTGGACTTTTATACAGGAGTTTTAGGCATGCCGCTTACTAAAACGGTAGTGTTACCAGGTGACATGGGGCAGCACTTTTTCTTTGATTGTGGTGGCAATGACCAACTGGCTTTTTTTTGGTTTCAAGGAGCCTCTGAGTCTCAGCCTGGCATTACTCATGCGGGTGCACTTGTCGGAACAGGGGATATAACATCTGCCCACGCCTCCATGAATCATGTTGCATTCGATGTGCCGCTGGAAAAGATGGATGAGTACAAAAAGAAACTGGAAGATGCCGGGATCGAATGTACCGATACGTACCATGACGACTCCGAAATGGG
Organism: Gammaproteobacteria bacterium; assembly: GCA_018645845.1. Classification (GTDB taxonomy): domain Bacteria; phylum Pseudomonadota; class Gammaproteobacteria; order Pseudomonadales; family Azotimanducaceae; genus UBA9659. The sequence goes on from JABGVY010000270.1 coordinate 11,160, forward strand.
GGTCAGTCAGACGACTAATGAAACTACTTTCGTTCGATCTATTTACTTTAAAGACCCGGACGGGATATTACTTGAATTTGCCTCCTGGACTCGTGAATTGACCGAAAGCGATGTTAATGCTGAACCCAGGAGTATGGCCGTTTAAGACAAGCGATCGATTTACTTTCCAGTGACACAATCAACTGAAACGAGCGCCGCGACGAGTCTCACTTATGCTTGGTATGTGGTGGCAGTTCTGCTGGTCGCACAGGCATTTTCGTTTCTTGACCGAATGATTATGGGGCTGTTGGTAGGCCCGATTCGCGAGAGTTTTCAGATTTCGGACACCCAGTACAGTCTTCTTGCCGGGCTCGCATTTTCGCTTTTTTACGCGATCATGGGACTGCCTCTGGCAAGAATTGCTGACCGGAGCAGTCGCCGTAATTTGATCGTCGTGGGTATCGCTGTCTGGAGTTTTATGACCGCTGCCTGCGGTCTGGCTAAAGGCTACTGGTCACTGTTTGTCGCTCGAGTTGGCGTTGGTGTTGGGGAAGCGACCCTTGGTCCCGCAGCCTACTCGATGATTGCAGACTACTTTCCAAAAAGTGTTCTTGGCAGAGCACTGTCTGTCTACATGATCGGAGTCACTCTCGGTTCTGGCTTTGCCTATATGCTGGGTGGGGCGGTGGTTGGTTATGTCGAAGACATGGGCACAATTTTGGTGCCCGTGGTAGGTGAAATAGAGGGCTGGCAACTTACCTTCTTTGTGGTCGGCTTTCCGGGGCTGCTGGTATCGCTGCTGATGTTAACAACAGTTCGGGAGCCAGCCAGAACCGGTATCGTCGCACCTGAGGCGGTGCCTGTCAGTGAAGTTGCTGACTATTTGTGGCAGAGACGGCGGGCGTATGGCGGCCACATTCTTGGTATCTCCATATTTATCATGGTCGTATATGCGCTCAATCTCTGGGGCCCTACCTACTTCATCCGCACCTTTGGTTACACGCGCCCGGAAGCCGGTTGGGTGTTCGGATTGGTGATGATTGGCGCCGGTACTATTGGCTTGCTGTTGGCTGGAACGCTGTCTGATCGCCTCGTTTCGAAAGGTATTCATGATGCCTATGTCAAAATCATTCTATTCAGCATGGTCGCAATGATCCCGTCTGCTGCTGCATTGGCTTTTCTGGAGAGCGATCTTCTAGCCATTGTCTTTATGTCTCTGGCAGTGTTCTTTTCCGCCTTCCAGGGCGGGCTTGCTGGCGGGACCCTGCAATTGATGACACCTAATCGAATGAGAGGTCAGGTGATGGCAGTTTATGGTCTTTCTTCCAACCTGATTGGTCTTGGCCTGGGGCCAACTGTAATCGCAATGACGACCGATTATGTCTTTGGCTATGATGAGGCAATAGGTAAGTCTATTGCCCTATGTGCTGTGATTTTGTGCCCCATCGGTGCGGTGATTCTGTGGCGTAGTCTGCCGGCGATAGGTGAGCAGTTGGCCGAGCAACGAGAGAAAGAAGGCGGTTAGTGATAGTCAGGCGGCGAGAATAATTACGGCACCTGGTTTGTTGTTGCAGGTGAAAGTCACTCGTTATGGTGAACATCATTCCATGAGGTTTGACGCAGGGGAAACCAGTATTGTCTGAAAATAAACCACCACCAACCTATCGCTATTTTTGGCCCGCCATATTTTTGTTGGTATTTCTCTGTGTTCCCTATCTGTTTATGGGTAGCAGCGAACCTCGCTATTTTGGCCTGCCGGCCTGGTTCTATGTCACGCTGATCGCGACGATCGTCATTACCGTCCTCTCCATTCACAGGATCTGGAGGCACTGGGATTGACCAGTGAACTGCGACTCGGCATCGAATCGGTTGTTGTGCTGTCACTCTATCTTGCGCTCACCATTCTGATTGGCTTTGTAGCCAATAGCCGAAGCCGTAGTCATTCCCCCAATGACTATTTTCTGGGTGGCAAAACAACCGGGGCGCTACTGCTGTTTTTCACCATGCAGGCGACGCAATACAGTGGCAATGCCTTCTTTGGGTTTACCGGCAAGGCATATCGCAGTGGATTGATCTGGATTCTGGCGATCCCATTGATCGGGTTGATCATAACGGCCCAACTATCCTATGCACCCAGGCTTTATCGCCTGTCGCACAGGTTTCATTATCTGACGCCCGGTGACTTCTACGCTCATCGATACCAGTCAAAGGCGCTTAGGCTGATTGTTGCGATCCTGACTATCGTTTCTATGTTTCCCTATTTAATGATTCAGGCGGAGGCGACAGGGCACGCGGTTGAAGCGCTGAGTTCGGGGGCACTGCCTTTCTGGTCCGGTGTGTTGGGTATATCTGTGGTTATGGCCATTTATATATCGGTTGGTGGTTGGCGGGGAGTGATCTGGACGGATGCGCTACAGGGCGTGTTGCTGACAATCGCCATGCTGGCAGCAACCTGGACGGGCCTTCAGATGGCGGGTGGCTTACCTCATGTCCTGGAATATCTTTCAGAGGCGAAACCATCGCTGCTGGAGGCTCCAGGTGACGTTGACTCGATGACATCGCAGTGGTTGTCGCTGCTCATTGTTTCGGCGATTGGCTTTGCCATGTATCCCCATGCGATTCAACGGATCTACGCAGCGAAAGATGAAACTTCACTGAAGCGTAGTTTTACGATGATGTTGTTGGTGCCGTTTTTCCTGGGTGGTTGCACGTTGCTGATTGGCCTCACAGGCCTGACACTCTACCCGGATCTTTCGGTAGCGGAATCAGACCGAGTGTTCGGTTATCTATTGGCTCGTCTGGCAAGTGAGCATCACGCTCTGGTTCTCTTTGTGCTTTGTGGGCTGCTGGCAGCGATCATGTCGACGGCCTCTTCTGTCGTCCTTACCCTGTCTTCAATCTTTACACGGGATATTTATCAGGCGGCCATAAGAAAAGATGCCAGTCAGCTCGAGCTGACTATGGTCGGCAGAGTATTTACGGTAGTCATATTGTTTGTGGTCGTGTTGCTGTCATTGAATTCTTCTCTGACCCTGTGGCGCTTAACAGAGATAAAGATTGAGTTCCTGATGCAGTTGTTTCCGCCGCTCATTCTTGGTCTTTACTGGCAGCGAATGGAACGGGTCTCAGCTTTGGCAGGTCTGCTGATGGGGTCCCTGGTAGTGGCGGTGATGATACTATCTGGATTTCCCCGATGGTGGCTGTTTCAGGCAGGACTGTATGGGTTCTTCGTTAACCTGACGGTCTGTTTGTTGTTACCCAGGCTGCTAAGTGCATCAAAAGAGGAAATGGCCAGCACGGCGGAAATATTTCAGGTGCTCCGTCAGTCTTGAAGACGGATTCCTAGTCCAGTTCCGGGCGCAGTAACTCAAAGGTTTTGTCGACGCTGGAATAGTCGTGGTAGCCGAGTCTGGCAACCTGTGCCAGTGCCAATGTGTCAATTTTGCCCTCGACAATCAGAGCATCGTCGATATGAATGCCAATAACCTCACCAATGACAAGATGGCTCTGCCTGCCGCCGTCACGGCTGGGCAGGGAATGAATTGCATACACCGCGCATTCGAGTACGGCTTTGGACTCGGCAACATAGGGAGGCCTGATTAACTGGGATGACCCTGTCTTCAGGTTGGCTTCTGAAAATTCACTGAGTTCAGGGGGGTAGTCAGCAGAACTTTGATTCATCTGTTCAGCCAGGCCCAGGGAGACAATACTGCAGGTAAATTCCGGCACTTCCCGCAGATTGGCTAAGGTATCTTTCGACAGGCCTGCCGAATCTTTTGAATTAGGCGCAAAGGCGACAACGGGCGGGTCTGCAGCAAAGGCGTTGAAGTAAGAGTATGGCGCAAGATTAAAAGTGCCATCGCCAGCTTGAGTCCCGATCCAACCGATAGGCCGTGGGGCCACTAATGCGTTGAAGGGATTGTGTTTCAGCGGCGCGGGTTGCAGATCGGCACGAGGGTCATAGAACATCAGGTCACCCAGCGAATTTTTTAAGGTTTGTGGTGAATCCCTGGTGTGCACCGAGTATCTTGCCAGGTTCGGCAAGATCTTCCTGCCAGAGTAGAGATTCCATATAGAGGTTCAAAGGTTGGTCCTGAATTGTCAGTTCGTAAACCGGGTCACCGTCATTAGAAGCATGATTGTGAACCGCCCAACCTGGTGCAGACACCATAAGGTCACCTGCCTTCCAGTCGTATCTTTTGCCCCCAACGCGACTGTATCCAGAACCTTTAAAGTAGTAGTTGATTGCAGAGGATACATGGCGGTGCGGCTTATCGGTTATGCCCGGTGGACGTATCGTTATCGTCGCGAAGAAGTTGGGTGTTGTGCCATTGAAGCGTTGGGTCAGAGGGTTAAATAGCAGATAAAGGCGCCTGCCAACATAACTGCTATCTAGTGCTCCGAGTTGGTCCAGATTTGCCTTAACGGTTTGCCAGGGCCAGTGCAGCGTATTTGATTCCATTGATGCGGGATTAATCAGAGTCTCATAAGGCATCAGTGAGGCACCGTCATCGCCGATTTGCTTGATCGGTGGCGTGATTCCAGCCCTGGGCTCTGCGTCTGTGTTTGTGTCCTTGGCGCTTGATTCGAGCGGCGGATCTTCATCTATCAGATGTACCCGCATCATCTCCAGAAGCGCTGCGTTGGAATAGGTTAGTCTCGCATGCAGCTTTGATGAATTGTTACGATGACGATAAACCACGTAGGAGGGATGATTCCAGACATCGTATCTTGAATAAGCAATGACGCGGTCGTCAACGACGACTTCGCCTTCCCCAAGAATACAGAAATTAACCTGGGTGGAATTTTGTCGAATAGGCGTGGTTTCCTCGCCTGGCTTTAACACCTCAAGCGTTACCTGAACGCCAGGCGTTAGCCCACGGCCCGGATTTGGTGCGCTTGGATGGGTAAACATGACCTGCCGCCTGCCGTTAGCCGGCTTTGGCAGATCGGCCAGTCGCTCTATTTCCTGATTGATCATTTCGCCCGTGATCGTGACAGGCGACCAGTCATTGGCGGGATTCAATTGAGAAATTGGGCCGCTGGATAGTGTCTCGCCGGTTCTGTCTATAAGGAGCGGTTGTGGGTCTGACAGATTCTTCATTTTTCAGTGCAGGAATTTACCTAGATTGCTAAGTATTCTACACTAGCAAAGCAATGAACGACTATTTCTGGCGGCAAGCGTCATAGGAGCAACATGGGAGAGATTTCCAGCATCAACTGGCCAGCAGGAGATTTCACGCGAGTACCTTACCGGTTGTATACGGACGCTGACGTTTTTGAGCGAGAAATGGAGCGAATCTTTCAAGGCAGCACATGGGCCTATGTGGGGCTGGAGTCTGAGTTAGCTGAAACCTGGGACTATTTGACGACCCAGATCGGCAATCGCTCTGTCGTGGTTACCCGTGATGACAAAGGCGAACTGCACGCTTTTGCAAACCGGTGTGCTCATCGCGGGGTCAAGGTCTGTCGTCAGCAGAGGGGTAACTCCCGGTTTTTCATTTGTCCTTATCATCAGTGGTCCTATGACGCAGAAGGTCGTCTTCGCGGCGTACCCTTTATCAAGGGCGTTGGAGGCAAAGGAGGAATGCCCGACGACTTCAGTCAGGATGACAACGCATTGCCTCGACTTAAAGTTGCGGCCCGTAACGGCGTGATATTTGCCAGCTTTTCCGAGGATGTTGAAGACCTGGAAGACTATCTGGGTGAAACCAACCTGCAGTACTTTGACCGCGTCTTTGATGGCCGGGGGCTCAAAGTGTTGGGTTACTCTCGCCAGCTGATTCCAGGCAACTGGAAATTGATGTTTGAAAACATCAAGGATCCTTATCACGCATCGCTGCTACATGTTTTCCTGGTGACCTTTGGGCTGTTTCGTGCGGATCAGGAATCTCGGGTGGCGATGGATGACACCGGGCGGCATGCATTACTGATCTCTCGAAAAGGCGAACAGAAAGTGAGCGCGTCGATCTCCGATATCAAAAACCTGAAAGAAGACCTTGTTCTGGCTGACCCAAGATTGCTGGATCCAGTGAAAGAATTTCCTGACGATGCGACAGTAGTGATGCAGACCATATGGCCGAACTTGATTGTTCAACAGCAATCCAACACGCTGGCGCTTCGACAGATTCGGCCCCGAAACGCGGGTTCGTTTGAGCTGCACTGGACATTTTTTGGTTATGAGGATGATTCAGACGAAATGCAGACCCGAAGGCTGCGTCAGGCAAACCTGATGAGTTCTGCCGGGTTCGTTTCTGCTGATGACAGTGAGGTTATAAAAATGGCTCAGGATGGCGTCCGACAGTACGCAGACGACGCCGGCCTGCTGTTGCTCGATGGTAGGGGTACAAAAGATACGCCTCACATGGTCACTGAAGTTGCTCTTAGAGCCTTCTATAAGCACTATCGCAAAGTGATGGGCTTGTGACCTTCGAACGCTGGTTGGTGCTCCAGAAGCTCTATAACGACTATGCCTCGTCTCTGGATGATGGGCCGTTAAGTGACTGGCCCGATTTTTTTACCGAAAAGTGCCTCTACTTGATTCAGCCCAGGGATAACTACGACGCCGGATTGCCCATGGCAGTGGTGAGGTGTGAGAGTCGGGGCATGTTGCAGGATAGGGTAAATGCGGTGCAGGAAACCATCATGTTCGAGCCGAGGTATCTGCGTCATCACATTACTAATATAGAAGCTGATGATGCAAGTAGTGATGAGTTTCAGGTACGCGCGAATTACTCGGTGATTGAGGTACTGAACGATGATTTACCGCGTATCTTGAGTGCAGGCAGGTATTTGGATACGGTTGTCCTTGAAAATGGCCTTTTACGATTCAAGGAAAAGCGGGTCATTTATGACTCGGTGCTAGTGCCGAATTCGCTGATCTATCCACTGTGATTCTGTCAAAAAAAATACGATAAATCGGGTCTGTTCTTTTGATTAGAGACCTGAGACTCAATGAAACAGGCAAGCCCCTGTAAAAGTCTGAGTAAAGGGCGAAGTGGATATCTCCAGTCGCAACACTGAGAAATTGTTAGTGCAAGGTTATTTGTAATTCAGCTAAAAAACCCCTGAACTGCCTTCATATATAGCTCAAATTGCTCTCGGCGGATATTGTGGCCAGCGCCGGGAATGTGTTGCGCGCTGAAACAATCATTGCCCTGAATTAGACGCTCGACGACCGGCTCTTTTAACATCCCGCCAAGATCCTCATCCCCGTATATCACCAAAGTATCACACTGAATCTTAGCGGCATTGTCGCGCCAATCGCGATACTTCATGCCTGCAAGCGCATCTGAACCTACCTGACGATTGGATTGAACCCATGCGGGAAATTCATCATCACTCCAATCAGGGTGCTGTTTTTTGCCCATTGCTAATATTGCTTCATCGGACATGTCTGAAACACTCGCGAGGAATTTTCTAAACCCTTCACGTCGTTTTTCCGCCGTTGCATCGTCTTCAATTCCTGGATTTTCTGCCCAGGGTGGATCTTCAAGCGCGATCTTGCTGACAAGAGCCGGATGCCTGGCAGCTAGCCCCGCAACAGTGCCCGCGCCCATGGAATGGCCCAGTGCAAACGTTGGCGCAGTGGTTAAACCTGAAATGACAGCGGCAAGATCGTCTGCCAGATCATCGGATGAGCAAATGCCTCGGCCAGATTGTCCATGATTGCGTGCATCTACCATAATGAGATCGAATTTGGCTTCCATCTCACGAGCTACCCGACTCCAACATAATCCGTTGTCGCTAAACCCATGAGCCAGCAGCAGTGTTGGTTTGTCGGTACCGCCGGTTCTATAAAAATGAAGCGGTAATCCGCCCACGACCACATCGCCTTCGTTCCATTGATTCATCGTCATTCAAGCCAACTAAAAGAAAACAGTATCACCGATAGTTGGCCTCTCAATCCACTGTAAACAGGCGTCGCACTCTAAAGATTGTCCGGTCCAGCCTTCGAAGCTGTAAAACGCGATCTCAAGTGGGTGATTGACAAGACAAAAGAACCTTCAAAAGACGTTCAGTAGAAGAACGTGCTGAATATCGCCCCCTGGTGATTAGTTGTCGGTCTGCAGCGGGTTGTGGAATGCCTGTGAAATTGCGAGTATTTGCCTAAATTGAGGGCCCAACGAAATGAGTGAGTACGCATTCAAATCCGCTGTATCGTTAGCCAGGGCAATTGCCGCCAAAGAAGTCAGTTCATTGGAACTGACAGATATGTACATCGATCGTGTTGAAACAATAGACCCTGATATCAATGCCGTCGTGGTGAAAGATTTTGAGCGAGGCCGGGATGCAGCGCGGGCAGCAGATTCAGCGATTGCGGCGGGCAGGGTGCTTGGACCATTTCATGGTGTGCCCATGACGATCAAAGAGGCCTACGATATCGAGGGCTTGCCAACTACCTGGGGTTTCCCTGAGTTCGAGCACAATATAGCAACGGTAGATTCGGAGACCGTCGTTCGAATGAAGCAGGCAGGTGCACATTTTTTTGGTAAGACCAATGTACCCCTGAGCCTCGCAGATTTTCAAAGTTTCAACGACATTTATGGGACGACTAACAACCCCTGGAATCTTGAACGCACGCCTGGCGGTTCTTCAGGTGGATCTGCTGCTGCATTAGCGGCAGGTCTGACAGGTCTTGAGGCTGGTTCTGATATCGGTGGCTCTATCCGCAATCCCGCTCACTTTTGTGGCATCTATGGACACAAACCCACCTGGGGTGTTGTTTCAGATGCTGGTCATGCACTACCGGGACAAGTGGCACCGGCTGATATTGCTGTGGTCGGGCCAATGGCGCGCAGTGCCGAAGATCTCAAAATCAGCATGGATGTTTCGGCAGGGGCCGCAAGCCATGACGTGGCAGGCTGGCAACTTAATCTACCAAAGCCCAGTAAGACTCACCTGAAGGATTTCCGGGTCGCTATCTGGACCAACGACGAAATGGCTCCGGTCTCGCAGGAGATTTCCGATCGGGTCCAGTTAATCGGTGAGACGCTGGGCAGACTTGGTGCGACTGTTTCAGACAGCGCTCGGCCAGAGATTAACCTTGACGAAAGTCATGACACCTATAATAGTTTGCTGTGGGGCGTGATGGCGGCAGAGCTTAACGCTGAAGAAAAAAATGAATACCGGGAACGTGTCGGTCAACTTGATCCTAACGACCACTCAATTGCGGCCAATATGATTCGTTACTCCGTGCAAGACCATGGCACCTGGTCAGTAAACAACAACAAGCGATTCCTCATTCGACAACAGTGGCAACGTTTCTTTAATGACTGGGACATCGTCATATGCCCACAGACCGCTACAACCGCGTTTCCTCAAGATCAAGGAGAATACCTTGAGCGAAAAATAATGGTCGACAATGTCGAGCAGGATTATTTCCAACAAGTATTTTGGTCAGGACTGGTCACCGTCGCACACCTACCAAGCACTGTCTTTCCAACAGGATTGTCACAAGAAGGCCTACCGATTGGATTACAAGCTGTCGGGGCTGAGTTTAATGACTATATCACCATAGACTTCACCAGAATGATGGCCCAAGAGATTGGGGGTTTCGTACCGCCACCTGCTTACAGCTAGGGTTATCAATCACCGTGAGGCGCGTAGCTCAAGTGTCCCTTCGCTCAGCAATCGCTATCATTGCTCTGTTATGTCCTTGACGTATCTGGTAGGTGAGCAGCGTACAAGAACAGGCCCTGGGCAATCATCAATACTACAGTGACCAAACCAAGAAAAAGGCTATTGCCACCAAACTCCATTAGTCTTCCGCCCAGTGCCGGCGCCAGCATCGCGGCCACACTGATCGTTGCGGGCAGTAGCGGTAGCAAAAATCCGCTGCCATCTGACTCGGCGACGTTCGCCGAGCCATAGGCTACCGTGAGGTTCCAGCCGGCGTTCAGCAGTATGAGTGCGGAAGTCACACTCAATACTGTCATGGGGCGCATCAACAGAACCATACTCAGAGCGATAACCATCGAACCGATCAGTAGCATGATAAAACGGCTCGGCCATTGGCCCATCAATGCCGGAATAAGCCCGGTCAATCCTCCTAGCAATAGAGCCACTGATATTGCACTACCGGTAGCCTCCGCTGACAAACCTCCTGCCTGGACTATTCTGTCAACAAAAGCCCAAAGCCCGGTAATGCCCAGGTAAAAAACAAACATCGCCAGCAGCCCAAGTTTTGGCGCAAAAGCAGCGCCCTTAATGGCCGCTAGACAGTCTCGCAAACCAGCCTGCTTAAACGAGAACCTGCCGCTCTCAGGAACGAACCTTGATAAAAGAAGTGAAAAACCACAGATCAACGAAAGGAAATACAGGCTGCCCTGGAAACCGTAATAAGGCACGATTAAAACGGGTATCGCGAACGCGACGAGCGCCGCCAGCCCTACCTGCAACACGATAGATACACCTATCGCTCGATCGGGTTCATCCGTGTCCCCCAGGTAGGTGAAAACGGGTGTATAAAGAAACGCCATTACTGCCCCAAGGGAAAACAAAAATAGCGCAATGATCCCAAAACTATCCAGGTGTGGAATCGCAGCAAAAAATAAGGTTGAGCACAACAGACTGGCTTTTACGGTTTTTTGCCAGTTAACCCGGCGAACCCAGAACATGGCAAAGGCAGTGATCATTGTAAATCCAGCGAAATAGGATGAGCCAAGATCGCCTAACTGAGAATCGCTGAAGTTCTTTCTCTCGCCAATTAGCGAGAGAAGAATTGGCATAACGTTAAAAACCAGTGCGCCGACCGCAACCAGAAAAGACAACATAATGAGTTTCGGCAGCGTTGCAGTAATAGGTGTATGGTTTAATCGCAAAGGTAAAATTATGAGGCTGGTGTAGGAAAGCGCTTAGAGTAAACTGGTTGCTCTCTACCCACAACTTCTACTCTAGGTTTCTAAAGGCGTGAACGACAAGCAATCCCCAAATCCCGAAAAACAAAGTTCCGTGGCAACTAATCACCTGAATCCTACTGAGGCTGTAGCGAGAGGTCAGGGGTTTTCGGCCACCATGACCCACTTCTATGAACACCCCTCGGACAACTCTGATATCCCGGAAGTATGGTGTTACACAGACCAGCCAAGCTATGAACCTGGCGAGGAGGTCAGCTTTTGTGTCAGCACGACCGCCAACACTTTTGATTTGGAAGTGATTAGGGATGGCGCCTATCCCGAGAGCGTATTTCAGACAAAAGGCAATGTAGGCATTCATCACCCAACGCCGCCGCGAGCCTATGCCGAGGGTTGTAACTGGCCAACATCGATCACCTGGTCTCTGCCTTCGGATTTACGCTCCGGGGGCTATGTCGTTCTGACAAGTATCGAAGACAAATACGGAGAAAAAATAGAACAACAGCATTTTTTCATCGTCCGGGCAGGCCAGCAAAGCGAACGGGCACCATTAGTCTTGATAGTGACCACGGCAACCTGGGTCGCCTATAACGATTGGGGCGGCTCAAACGCATACGAAGGAATTGACGGCGAGGCTTCCGATCAGTTTTCGCCAACGCTGTCTTTAGAACGCCCCTGGAGCAAAGGGTTTATTTGGTTACCTGAGGGGGCACCAAGAATCCCAAATCGGCTGCCACCCAATTCGATACCACGATACCCGAATATAGAGTTCGCGTTCTCGCAGGGCTTTGCAAAGTACTACGCTGCTGCCGGATGGGCGACCTACGAAAGAAATTTCGTCTGTTGGGCCCAGCAGCAGGGCATTGAGTTCGATGTGATCAGTCAATATGACTTGCATAATGACCCCAACCTACTGACCCCCTACCAATGTGCGGTCATTGTGGGACATGATGAATACTGGAGTCGGGATATGAGGGACAATCTCGATAACTTCATCGATAAAGGGGGTAATCTTGCGCGATTTGGTGGCAATTTCTGCTGGCAAATTCGACTTGAAGACGGCAACCAAAAGCAGGTTTGTTATAAGTATCGTGCTCGTGATGAAGACCCTGTGATGGGCACCGACCAGCAGGCGCAATTAACATCCGCCTGGGAAGACAGCATTGTCAATTACCCCGGTGCGTCAACCATGGGGCTCAATGGCTTTGCGGGTGTTTATGTTGGCGTTGGTGCCACAATGCCTCGCTCACAGAGAGGTTTCACGGTATATCGTTCTGATCATTGGGCCTTTGAAAATACCGACCTGTACTTTGGCGATATTTTTGGTGAAGACGCCGGTATCTATGGCTTTGAAGTAGACGGCGTAGACTTTACTTTTACCGACGGTTTGCCTTATCCAACACATTCCGATGGCGCGCCAGACTCTCTCAACATTCTAGCCATGGCGCCAGCCACGCTGGTCGAAGAAGATCATGGGCACAGGGGCGCGCAATTGTACCTGGGTGATGCTGATGCAATATTCGCAGCATCTGTGAAACACGGATCAGCCTCAACCGAGGCGGTCAATAAAGTGAAGTATGGCGCTGGAATGATTGCCACTTTTACACGCGGAGCGGGACAAGTATTCAACGCCGCGTCCTGCGAATGGGTCGTAGGTCTTAAAGCAAAGGATTTTCACACTGAGACGATAACGCTGAATGTTCTGCGTCGATTTGCCGGCTAAACCAGGCGGGATTGCTTCCTCCAGGAATTATTCAGGCGGTCTGAAGATCACGATGAGCACATAGAAAAGGCCCGCGATAGACAGATACGTCAACACCCCAACCAGATAATGTTTGAAGTAAGAATCAGGGATAAAACCGATAAATGACGCTGTGCTAGCCGCACGTGGTGCCTGCATGCAAGCGTAGGCCATAGCCGAGAGCCTCGACTCGCAGCGTGCTAGACTGAGACCATGGCTTCTTTTGAAGAACAATTCTATCTGGAAAATCCGACCCGTTTGCAGGCGTTGTGGCGCAATGTAAAGTTACTGTGGTGGCTAGCGGTAAGGGCAGTGATGTGGATGAGTAAAGGTGTCCTGGTCCGTCGTGCCTATCGCAAGGCCCAGGTCTCCGGAGAACGGTTGCTACTTGAAGATCAGTTCCCCGACTAGTGTTATGAAGAAAAAATTCCCTTCACCGAAGCTGCCATTCGCTTATCGCCACAAGCCCGTATCAGGTAATACTATTAATGGACTTGGCGAGACCACACCACGTCGTGCTACCCAGATATTTCACGGCTCGGGTGCCCGGCAGTTGGAGTGGGCACGGTTGGAAATATTCTTCGTGCTGATCAATCCCTTAAAAGTCTACTGGCTCAATCTGGTCAATCGCTGGATGTTGCGCAATGCCGACGGACCTATTGCGGCCGTGCAGGTACCGGTGGTCGATGCGCGAGAAAAGTCACAGGAGATAAAGGCGCTGGCGCGGAAGCTTGGCGCTGGCGTGGTAGGTATTACTCATGTGCCCGAGCAAGCACTGTATGAGGGTACAAACCCTCAATATGCTCGCGCCATCGTGGTGTTGTTGCCTATGGACAACGAGGAAATGGCTTACGTGACGACCAATCGTGCGGGCACTGAAACGATGCGCGCCTATATGGAGATAACGCGCACTGTCATTTCGCTATCGCAACATATTAGAAGCATGGGCTGGCGCGCCCGGGCTTTCTGTGAAGGTGCTGACTTACTACACATCCCGCTGGCGATTGAAGCGGGGCTAGGGCAGTTGGGCAAGCATGGCTCCTTGATCTGCAAGGAATATGGCTCGGGTATGCGTATCGCTACGGTGTTAACGGATATGCCGCTGGCCGAGGATAAGCCAGTCGATATTGCCGTAGACGACCTCTGTGTTGGCTGTCGACGCTGCACCATCGATTGCCCGGTAGATGCAATCAGTGAACGCAAGCAAACCGTGCGTGGTGTGGAAAAGTGGTATGTAGACTTTGACAAATGCGCACCCTATTTTACCCATACTGTGGGCTGCGGGATTTGTATCGAGGTTTGTCCCTGGACCAAACCGGGGCGTGGTCCGGGTTTGTCGGAAAAGTTGTTGTCGAAACGGGCGGGGTAGATTAGCACTGTCGTCTGGCGCTAGCCGGCTCTGGCTAATCCAGTACGTTAAAAAGGAAAACGCAGGTCACGGCGATGGGTGCCAGCAACCGGGTAGAAAGTTGCCAGGCGCGCCAGGCGAAATCTGACTTGATGCCAATATCCTGACGCATGCGGGCGCTATTGATCGCCCAGCCGGCCATTAGTGCGATCAGTAATGCGTTGAAGGGCAGCATGAAGTTGGAGACCACGTAGTCGAGAATCGAGAACACGGTAAGCCCACGGAGCTGCTCAACCATGTCCAGGGGGGTGAAGTCTTTCCAGATATTGAATGAGAACACGGCGGCAAGGCCCAGCGCCCAGACTATTGCTCCGGTTAGCAGTGCGGCTCTGGGGCGGCTCAGGGTATTACGTTCTTCCGCCCAGGACACGAAAGGCTCCATCATTCCAAGCCCGGAGGTGAAAGCGGCCAGGAATACCAGCAGGAAAAACAGTGCAGCGACGAATTGTCCTGCGGGCATGACGCTGAATGCCAGTGGTAGGGTGATGAAGATCAGCCCTGGTCCTTCGCCGGCATCAAGGCCGGAACCGAAAACGATGGGGAATATGACCAGCCCGGCCAACAGGGCTGCAAATGTATCGGCCAGGCCTATTGCCCAGGCCGCCCGGGGGATAGATATATCGTCTGACAGATAGGCGCCATAGGCGAGCAGGGCGCCGGTTCCCACCGCGATGGAGAACAGTGACTGACCCAGAGCTATTAATACGCCGTTGGCGCTGAGTTTTGAAAAATCGGTATTGAACAGAAAGTCCCAGGATCGGGTACTGTCTCCAACGATATTGGAATAGATGGCGAGGGAAAACAGCAGCGCAAACAGAGCCGGCATCATGAATTTGGCGATACGCTCAATACCCTTACTGAGACCGCTGCCCACCACGATGGCAACTGACACCACCATGATGCTGAGCGAGGCGATCATGCGCAGCGGCGAGGCCAGCACGTGGGTGAACAGCTTGCCCGCTCGATCCGCGTCGGCGTCTACGAAGGCGCCGCTGGCGGCCTGCAGCAAATAATCCAGCGACCAACCGCCTACCACCGAGTAAAAGCCGAGTGCCAATAGCGGCGCCAATACACTCATCCAGCCGATAATTTGCCAGCGGCGGTGGCCGCTCTCCTCGGCAGAAATTGCAGCCGTAGTAGCTACCGGGCTGGCGTGGCCACGGCGGGCGATAGCCAGCTCAGCCATCACTAGAGGGACACCTATACTGAAGACAAAAAATAGATAAACCAGCACAAAAGCACCGCCGCCATTTTCGCCAGCCACATACGGGAATCGCCACAGGTTTCCAAGGCCCACTGAGCAACCAATGGTAGCAAACAGGAAGGTTGTCCGGGACGACCAGCTTTCAGTTTTCATGAGTGACAGGATTCAAAATTAGTCCACGCAGATTCTATAAAATCCTTTCTGTGATAGGAGCCACAATAGCACGCGTGGTTGGCTGGCGTCTGTGGTTAGTCGCGTCACATGGCGTTCAATACCTGGTTTGACTAGAGCTATAGTGTTGGCGTTACAATAAGTTCGTCAGCGGTGTCTGTCATAAATATTGTAGGTCATAAATATTGTAGGTCATCATCCAGGGGAGAAAGGTTATGAGCGTGAATCCAAGCCACTCTGCCAATCCGGTAAATCCAGGTCGGGCGGTTAACCCTCGGAAAGCCATCAATCTAGGTAGCCAAGACTTTTCCCAACACAAGTATGAATACTATACCTATTTACGGGAGCACCTGCCCGTGGCCAAGGGGCGTCTTGCGATGCTGAAGATTCATCTGGTCTCACGCTACGCAGATTGCATGGACTTGGTTAAAGATCCACGCTTCGCCCGCAACCGAACCCAGATTAATGGTGGCCGCAGAATTCCTTTTCCCGTGCCGAAATCAGTTGAAACGTTGGCGCTGTCGATGATTGTGGAAGATGACCCGGAGCATAGGCGGCTCCGCAATATAGTGCAGAAAGCCTTTGCACCAAAATCGCTCGCTGCAATGCAAGGTGACATGGAAAACATGGCGCATACATTAATGGACGCGGCGTTGGCTAGGGGTAGCGTTGATTTGCAAAAGGAATATGCCTTGCAGATTCCCTCCAGGGTGATCTCGCGCATGATTGGGATTGAGCCTGAAGAAATGCCGCGCTTCCAGGACAGCATGAGAGTGCTTAGTAGTGGTTTGTCGGGCTGGAATATTTTGCGCACGATATTTTGGGACTTACGCAAAACGGCTGGTTACATGCGTGAGCTGATTGCGCGTAAGCGACGCGAGCCGGGTGACGATATTTTATCCAGGTTGATTGAAGCTGAAGAAAATGGTGATCAACTGAGCGAAAACGAACTGTTAAGCATGTTGTTTCTGCTGATTATTGCAGGCTACGAAACGACCGTACATTTGATTAGCAACGGTGTTATTACGTTGCTTGAACATCCCGATGAATTAGCGCGTTTGCGCGCAAACCCGGAGCTTGCAGGCAGTGCTGTGGAAGAAGTTTTACGTTATCTGCCGCCTGTGCAGGGTACAAAAATGAATTATGCTCGGCAGGATATCGAAATAGCGGGCGTCATGATCCGACAAGGTGAACCGGTTATGCCGTTATTGGGTAGCGCCAATAGAGATCCAGCGATGTTTCCCGAACCCGATGTTTTTGACATCTCTCGTGATTCGAGCAAGCACCTAAGCTTCTCTCAAGGCAATCACTTCTGTCTGGGCGCTTTTCTTGCGCGCATGGAAGCGAAGGTCGCTTTACAGGTGTTATTAGAACGCAGTACAAACTTGCGCCTGGCCGTGCCTAAAAGTGAGTTACCGTTAGCGGCAGTGCCGGGGTGGCATCGTTACACTGCGCTGCCAGTTCACTTGACCTGAAAGATGCCTATCCTTATTCGAGAAGAACAATTCGGCGACGAAGCAGCAATTTTTAAAATCACTGAGGATGCTTTTCGCGGTATGCCATACGCAGGTGGCGACGAACAAATATTGGTTGATCGCCTACGAGACCAGAATTCCCTTGTGTTGTCGCTAGTGGCTGTTGACGATGATAAGCAAGCAAATGCTTCGCCAGCAGAGAAAACCGTCGTCGGTCACATCGCATTTTCAATTGCTATCAACACTGATGGTTCTGCGCCCTGGTACGCATTTGGGCCGGTTTCTGTTACCCCTGAAAGGCAAGCCGAAGGCATCGGTGCACGATTGATCAACCAGGGGTTGGCGACAATTCAATCCTGGGGCGCATTAGGCTGTATCTTGACCGGTGACCCTAACTATTACTCCCGATTCGGTTTTGCGGTGTCACCTAACTTCTCGCCAGCGAACGAACCTGCCGAGTACTTCCAACTCAAACTGTTATCCACCACAACGCCAACCGGAACGTTTTCTTTCCATCCTGCTTTTTACGAATAAAACGCTTTAAGAATAGTAGTTTTGAATCCTTGTTAGCCAGGGTTCTGCCCCAACATGGCTTCAGGATAGGAATCCCAAACCAGATTGCATGTTCCTTGAGAGTGATCTTCGCTCCAAACAGTGGGACAATACGGCTGAGGTGCAATCAACATACTCCTCTTATGCTTGCTTAAAGTAAAAAGACCCAGTCACATGAACTACATCAAGATTGCCGTGCCTTTCTTCATTCTCTTGATTGCTATCGAGTTCGTTTACGGCTGGCTAAGGAAACGTAATACCTATCGCGTTAATGACACGATAGGTAGCCT
>JABGVY010000560.1 GCA_018645845.1 Gammaproteobacteria bacterium
AGGGAGGCTACAGACGCAACGTGCGGGTAAAGCGTCCTGAACAGGAAGGACGCATCACGGTCAGCGCAGTTTCGACAGCGGAATCAGCGAGAACGACTTCGCTTTGTAGTCAGCATAACCGGGTTTATCTTCGGTCAGTTTCTTTTCGATCATTGGGATCGAGACAATAGTAAACAAAAGGATCATGGAAACCGCACCCGAGAGCATCCAGTAGTCGGTATAGCCAACCGCGGCATAACCGAACAACAGTACAGAGATCCAAACGCCGATCTCGCCCAGATAATTTGGATGTCTGCACATGGACCAAAGCCCCGTACTCAAAACTTCAGCGCTACTGCTTCGAATCTTGCGAAAACGATGTAATTCACGATCAGACTGGAACTCAAGCCACACTGAAATCAGGCCGATAGCCAGCGCCAGGTAGTCGAATCCGTTGATCGGGTGGCTGCCAATCACCAGGGCGTGATACATCGGTACGCAGCCAAGGAACACCAGGATAGTTGGCAAGAGATGAACCCCCGTAAAGCTGAGGGGCCACCACAGGATGCCTGCCTTTGCCTGCAGGTTCACATAGCGCCAGTCCACATGATCAAGTCCGCTCCAGGTATAGGCCCAGTTGGCCGTCAGTCGAAAGCCCCAGAGCAGGATGACCAGCGCCAGCATCAGCTGACGAATCAGTTCTGCGTCGCCCTGTAGACTCATCAGGTAGCCAACAATGACCACGGGAATAACGCTCCAATACGCATCGTAAAAACTGGAATTTTTGTACACAACACTGAATGCGAAAATGATGATGGTCGCGACCACATCCGCAATCAGCACTTGGATCATGATGTGATATTCGGCAACAAACTGAAGCGTCACCCACGCGGCGGCAAGGGCCAGTAGATAACTTATAAGGACAAGAATATAGGCTTTGGTCATGCGGGAAATACCATCTGTTTGGAATAATTGGGATCGGAGTAAAATTTATAATTTTGTTTATGGTTTACGGTCACGCTGTCGAAAAGGCTGTTGTCCCGTTAATTATCTATATTGAAATCGAAACTTATCAGATTCCAGGGCAAATTTGTCCGTTAATGCAACGCTCAATAACGTGATTTGGTCTTCCAACAGTTAGCATTTAAGGCCTTACCAGCCGTGAACCCTGAACTGATGAAGCCCCGTATCGCCTGCGCAAGAGCGAGTATCTGTAAGCTTCCGACGATGAAACATTTAGCCTGTCGCTTCAATCGAAATGGGAATGAGAATGGGAATGAGAATGGGAATGAGAATGGGAATTGGAATGGATATTTTACTCCGCCCCCAATTATTTAACGTATTGCAGTGGTCTCGGAAGCGGCGTTAGAATGAGGAGGCAGTTAAAGAGCCGCGATAGTTGTTCTTGTTTTATATTGATTTAATGCAAAGGTGTTACGCAGTAGTTTGTCGATGAAGTTAGAACATCGCAATAACTGAGGTACCGGTTACATATCCATATAGAGTGAGGGGTAAGAAATGCGTACTCGTGTTCTGCGTGGCATCTGTTTCATAATCACAACTACACTTCTGTTTTTTCCTATATCGAACTCTGCGCTTGGCGCCGAAGACCGACAGCTTGAAGAGGTCATCGTAACCGCTGAAAGAAGAGAGGCGTCCATTAGCGATACCTCTATTTCTATTACAGCCTTTACAGCCGAGGCGATTGAAGAGTTTGGCATTCGCAACCAGGAAGACCTGCAAGCAATGGTTCCGGCAGCCGTCATAGAGCCATACGATATGGCTATTCGCGGCGTTGGCCGAAATTTCCGATCTTTGGGAGGCGATCCAGGAATCGCGACATACCAAAATGGTGTGTACTCCGAGGACTTCGGTATCGCATCAACAGAAGGGGGACTTTTTGATGTTGAGCGAATCGAATTCCTGCGAGGTCCACAGGGTACCCTCTATGGTCGAAATGCCATTGGTGGTGCCGTTAACTTTATCAACAAGAAGCCCACTGATGAGTTCTACGGCGAGTTGCGTACCTTAGTTGGCAACTTCAACTTGTTGGAAGTCTATGGGGTTGTTTCCGGACCTATAATCAAGGATGTACTCTCAGCACGCTTCGTTGGTATGAATCGTGAGCGCGATGGTTACTACAAAGACTTGTCAGGTAATCCTGACCCTGGCGACTACGGTGATGAAAACTACGCGCTTTCATTGCGCTGGACGCCAACCGACAGCATTACGTTTAACATTCGAGGCAACGAGCGCAGCTACCATCGAATGATGGGTGGTGCTGATGCCGCGGGGATTCTCAACTTGTCCCAGCGTGGCGGTAAGGACACAGAGCGTGATACCAGCACCTACGCCTGGGGATTTCGAGCAGTTGATCCGGGCATTGCTTGCCCGGATAAGTTGACTCGAACACCCTATATCGCAACGCCCGGTGTCATCAATGGCACGTCTTGCATGATCACGGGTCAGGAGACATTCAACTTTAGAAATCCGGTGGACGGTAGCAATGTCGTCGCTCAGCGCGTCACACCCGGTGCCGACATTGCAACCACGGGGACGACGGATCATTACAATTACGCTTATGGTCACGATCCAGCAAGACAACGTTTAATTGGTATCAGTGGCGTCGAGGGTGGTGATCTCAAGACAGACACCAGCGGCCAGCAGGATGAATTCTTTGACCATCAGGCGATGTCGTTCGACCTTACCTGGGATGTGAATGACAAGTTCGCGATGAAATACATCTTCGGATATACCGATTATTTTTATGATCGCGAGTCAGATGTGGATCTCACGAGTAATCCACTCGGCGATCGCACCTTCTATGTGAGTCAGGATACGAACTATGTTTCCAACGAATTACAGTTTTTCTTTGATCCGAATGAAAATCTGTCAATTACAGCTGGGGCGTTCGTTTATCACGCGAAGATCAGGCAGCGCGGTGATTTTTATGATTACAACTGTGTAGGCAACGCCGACTGTCAGTCTCGATATGCCAATGGTGAACCATTAGGAATTCTTGCTGGTATACCCAAAGTTGATCTTTTCACGGCTCTGGCTGCCGGTAACGCGGTAGATTCGGGAGGAGACGCGCCATTTAACTGTCTGTCGGGAGCAGCTATCGCCGCTCAAGACCAGCTCGATTGGTATTGCTACGGTGCCTGGGAAGGTGACAAGGGCGACAGTGTTCCCCACGGCCCTTCCACTATAGGTACCGATCTGGAATACCAGACCCGTACCGAACGTGATGCCTACGCTGCATTTGCTCAGGGTGTTTACCAAATTAACGATCAGTTTGCGTTAACGCTGGGTCTTCGCTGGGCCCGGGATGAGCTCGATGGATATGAGACATTGTTTTACTACGCCGAGCAAACAATCGTGCCGCTGGGCTTCGAAGATACTCCCTTTGCCGGGGGCGGAACAGGTTGCATTGTTGATAATTGCACATCAACTCTTGCCGCTATGAACCAGGCGCTCGGGTACATGGATGCAGAAGGCAACATTCTTAACCCTAGTCGCTTGATGCTGGCTGGAATACCGTCAAGTCAATCGTTATCCAGAAGGTTGGACAAGAATACCGAGGACGTCACCTGGCGTGCCAACCTCGATTGGACACCAACCGATGAAACGCTTTTTTATGTCTCGGCGACGAAAGGTTTGCGATCCGGTGGTTTCAATCTCGTTTTCTTTAGCGGGCAGGGAACCTTCGACGCAGAAGAACTAATCGCGTACGAACTCGGTTATAAGGGCACGTTGCTCAATAATAAATTGCAGCTCAATTCAGCTGTTTATTTTTATGATTACGAGAACGTGCACACTTTTGCTAATGGCGTCGCCTTTGCGGGTGGTTATACAACTAATGTCGTTCCAGTGCCTGAGGCTGAGTTGTATGGTTTGGATTTGGAACTCACCTGGTTGGCCACAGCCAGTCTCACACTGGGATTCCACGGGAGCTATACGGGGACCGAATACACCAAGGATTATTTCGTCATTGATCCCAACGACCCGGAGCAACCGGAATCACTGTTCGATGCGACGACGAACCTGATCAACATCAAGGGTAACAGTATGATCAGGGTGCCGGAGTTCAAGGCTGGTGGTTGGGCGATGTATAACTTGGCGCTGAGTTCGGGCGGAGACATCGATTTCTCCATGAACTATTCGTGGATCGACCGGGTTTACTTCTCCGTCTTCGAGCGTGAGGATCAGTCCGCTGATTCCTATGACAGGCTGGATTTACGTGTCGCCTGGCATCCAAACGAAAGCTGGGTAGTTGCTGCATTCGTCAACAACGTCTTTGATGACATTGGCTTCCGTCAGATCGAGCAATATGGCGCCACAGAGAGTGGCGGTTGGCGCCGAACAGGTACACCCAGCGACCCAAGACTCTATGGTCTTGAAGTTCGATTCAAGATGGGCGCGTTCTAGCGAAAGCAAAAACTTCAAGAGCCGGATGATTCCATCCGGCTCGCGAAGCCCAATCCCGAGCCCCACTTATTCCGGCCGCGATCATTCGAATCTGCGCAGTCTACTGGTGCGGAAACTGCTACCATCGGTTGAAAGACTGCAGCGGAATCACAATGACTATCCAACAAAAAACAAATCCTGAACCGGCAAAGATATTTGAAGGCAACTACTTTCTAGAGGGTAACTATGGACCGGTCCAGGAAGAACACGTCGTCACAGAATTGCAGGTCATTGGTGATGTTCCAACTGACCTGAAAGGTCACTATCTGAGGATAGGACCAAACCCTGTCTATGTTTCAAACGTGGAGAAGTACCATTGGTTTGATGGTGACGGCATGGTGCACGCTGTGCAATTCGAGAACGGC
>JABGVY010000237.1 GCA_018645845.1 Gammaproteobacteria bacterium
AAGTTAATCTGTAAGAGCATCCCTTGTGGCTGGCCCGCTCAGACGATTGATCACCTCACCACCCTTAATAACAAAGCTGACGTGCTGCAGTAAGGTAATGTCGTCGACAGGATTGCCGCGGACAGCAACGATATCTGCGTAGCGGCCGGCTGTAAGCGCCCCAACATCGGATTCCAGTCCCATGTGGCTTGCCGGAATTGAAGTTGCTGACTGAATGGCGTGCATCGGCTCCATACCGTGCTTGACCATCTCTGCGAATTGCTTTGCGCCGAGATGATGCGGCAGAACACCAAGATCGGTACCGAACATTAATGTGACGCCCGCTGCTAGCGCTTTTCTGAAGACGGCACGTTGTGCTTCTGTCGTGTCTTTATTTTTCTGCATGAATTCTGCGGCGTAGCCGTGTGCTTCTCCGACCTCCGCCGTATAGGTACCGTTGTAGACATCCATTGAAAATGCGACATCGTGCTCTACGGCTAGTGATACGGACTCGTCATCGCCGAGCGATGCGTGCTCAATAGAATCAACACCCGCTAGAATCGCATCCTTAATGGACTCGGCGCTGTGCGCATGGGCGGTGACCTTGATGCCGGCGGCCCTGGCAACATCGACCACGGCCTGAATCTCCTCGGGCGTCATTTCCGGTGCGCCGGGTACACCACCGTAGCCGAACACGGCACCGGAGGCGATGATCTTTAAGAAGTCGGCACCTCCGTCAACGTTGGCCTTTGCCGCAGCGCGGAACTCATCGGCGCCGCGCGCAACGCCCATGCGAAAGTTGTCCGGGATCTCGCTGTCATCGACGCTCGGTATATACATGTCACCGCCGCCGTGTGGGATTGTCAGATAAGGCCCCGCGAATTGAATGCGCGGTCCGATAACGTCGCCTGCGTCGATCTGGTCGCGAAGGTCTCTTGCTAACCATGCCTGGTAGGTGCCGACATTTCGCACCGTGGTAAATCCGGAATCGAGGATGATCTTGCCGAGTTTCGCAGCGAGCGCTCTTGCTTCCTCGGGTGTACGTCTGAGATAAATCGTGTAGTCGTCGAAATCCTCAGGAACACCATCGACGTGGACATGCATATCGATTAACCCAGGCAGGCATGTGTAGTCACTAAGGTCGAGGATCTCTGCATCGGTTACCCTTGCCGGAGATTCTCTGCTGACTTGGGTAATACGATGGTCACGAATGACAATTGAACGCTGTGATAGCACCTCTTTTGATACACCATCAATCATTGCGCCGCAGTTGATGATAAGGTCCGCGGACATCGGGGGCGCAGGAGGCTCGGATTGACCGCAAGCGGTGACCAGCAGTGAGCCGAGGGCAATGACAGCGGTGCGGTTCATCGGGTTCTCCAATTGGATATGCCCTTGGAAGGGTCGGTCAGGGTTGCATCAAGATCAAAGTAGACGTGGGGTTGCATCGGCGTAGCATAACAGGGTCGGTGTGAATGATAATCACCATAATCAATACAAGTTGGAAGCGCGATGGCGGGTGCGGGGAACAGGGTTGCGATGGTAACCGGTGGGGGTCGAGGTATTGGTCTGGCAACGGCAAACCTGCTGGCAGAGCGCGGCGCGAAAGTCGTTTGTGTTGCCCGCAGTGAGGCAGAGCTAAAAGCTGCGGGTCATGGTTACGTTGTTGCTGATCTAGCCTCGCCTAAGGGCTGCGAGAAGGCCGTGCAGGATGCGGAGAGTAACGTCGGACCGGTCGATATCCTTATTTGTAATCATGGTCTAGGGTCTGCACATGAGGTTGTCATCTGGGAACAGGAAATCGAAACCTGGGAAACCATGATGCGCATCAATCTCGACGCGCCGTTTTATCTGTCACGACTCGTTACGAAAGGTATGGTCAAGCGTCGCCACGGACGCGTGGTCTTTACAAGTTCAACGGCCGCGAAAGTCGCCGAATATGCCGGCAGCGCCTACAACAGCTCAAAGGCAGGCCTGCTGGGGCTGATGCGGTCTGTAGCTGAGGACTGCGGTGAGTTTGGTATCACGTCGAACGCGGTACTACCTGGCTGGGTGCGCACAGAAATGGCGGAGAAACACGCTGCTGCTGAGGCACTGGAGCATAATATTAGTACCAAGCAGGTTTGGCAGGAGCGCGCCTCCCTCTATCGTGCGGGCCGCGTGGCAACCCCCGATGAGGTTGCGGCAATGATAGTCTTTCTTGCCTCCGATGAGGCAGGCGGCGTTAGCGGCGAGGCCATCCGAGTGTCCTTGGGCGGTGTGATCTGAGTGTAATACTGTCGTTATGCCCCTATTTGTCCAGTTCCCACACTTTTGCCTCAAACTTTTTAGTTTGCAGATTCACATCTGAGATGTGGAGGATTCGAGCGGCGTCGTCATCATCGAAGCCGTAAACACGCAGTTGTCTGCCTTGGCGTTTCCACAGTCCAACTGTGGTGACTTGCTCCATTGTGCCATTGTCACGGATGGCTTGAACCGTTCCCGTGAAATAACCTTTCGTATTGTCGTCCTTGGTGGCGGTCATGTTATGTGTCGCATGGATCAGTCCATAGGTGCCAGACGAGCCCTCATAAGTGATGACCATGCCCGTCGCGGACATAGTGATGCTAGAAATATTCAATTGCACATCGATGGGATCACCAAAATTGACCTCTACGGCCTGGGCAGTACCCGTTAAAAACAATGCGAACATGAGAGTCAGTAGCTTATTCATCGATGATATTCCAATTAAAAAGTAGTGCTTACTATGAAGGTTCACGACGCGCGGTCAAGATTAGTTCGATTTTGGTAGGCGCATAAAGCGGACAGGTTTTTTGACGAAAGGCGGTGCAAATTATCGACGACCAGAAAGATAGGAAGTTTAAACCATATTTTTCCTGGCTTTCATGTGCCGCTACAACTTTGGACAAAGAGCCAACTCCCTCGTCACTATCGGCCTAGCTAGCTGGGCATCAAGTGCTACAGGTTCGCTTTGAGATCCCGGTAACCAATATGTTGAATACCAGCAGATTCGATATAGGTCCTCATTTCCGGGTCACTCCAGGCAATGAAGTCGGCATTTCGCGAACCAAAGGTATCTGCGATTGCTCGTAGTTCGTCACCGTCCTTCGCTGGGTGAAATAACAGATGAGTTAATCCGGGCTTTATGTCGTCGATGAGTGATCGATAAAATGCCTTCTTGTCATTCAGTTCGATTAAGGTATCTATGATGATTTCATCCAGAGTTGGTACCGCGTCGGTATCTACCTTTTCTAATACCTCAAGATAGTCATCTGAATTCCCGGTTTCCCGAAGTGCTTCCAGTCTTTCTCTAGTGATATTTGGCAGGAATGCCGGTACACCATATTCCTGTGCCAGCGCCAGATAGATTGCGAGAAACTTTGGGTGAACGACCGATCCCATATGAGTATCAATGTGCGTCACCTCGATACCAGCAGTGAGCGCTGTATCTATCTGAGCCCGCATTTCCGCTTCAGCCGCGGCTTTCGTGACATGTCGAATCGCATCTTCTCGTGTATGCCATAGATAGCCTTCGCTATCCATAAGCCCGCTGGCTGGGTCGCGAGTACTCAAGGCCGGCCAGCGAAATGTGGGATATTCTGCGGTCAATGTCAGATGGACCCCCACATCAAATTCAGGATGCGTTTTGCAGATAGATGCGGCTTCTTGAAACCAGGGTGCGTTCACAATAATAGATGCGCAACTGGCAGCGCCTGAAGCCAGGCACGCTTCGGAAGCTACATTCGCAGCATGACAAAAACCCATATCGTCAATGTGCGTGATCAAAACCCGGTCGTCAGGGCCATAGCCCATCTTCTTCAAGAATTTGTTCAATTCGTTATTGTTCCTTTCAATGGCCCCTTCCAAAAGTTCCCGATGGCGACATATACCTATCCTTGACTCAAGGGGTGCTGAGATAGTGGCCTACGATCCCTAGGTAGTCATGGCACAGCGTGAGCACACTTTGTATTTGTCACTAACGGGTGGTCGTCAGACAACATTTTAGTTAGTGTTTTCCGAGATTTCAAAAGTATCTTGATTGGAGTTTTATACGAAAAGAAGTCACTGGAGTAGTTTTTCGGAGAGGAGGGTCAATGTCTAAATAGCCAGAAAAACAATAGCAAGACAAGTTCCTAGGATTTACACTTGAAGACGCAATCCACACCAGCTAAGGCGACTTTAGAGTGCCAGGAGAGTTAACGTGAGTGAAGCGATTAGTACACCAGAGTTTGCAGACCCATACACGCTGCCCCTAGACGAGCTCGATGTCAGCAATCCTATGCTGTTTAAGGCAAATGCCTTTTGGCCCTACTTTGAGCGTATGCGCAATGAGGATCCGGTTCACTATTGCAGGGACAGCCCATTCGGTCCCTATTGGTCCATCACCAAGTTTGACGACATCATGGAGGTCGAGAAAAATCATGAGGTTTTTTCTTCTGAAACCGGTGGTATCTCAATTTTTGAACGTATGGCTGACTTTAAAACATCCAGCTTTATTCAGATGGACCCACCGAAACATGATGTGCAGCGAAAAACCGTGACAGGTGTGGTTGCGCCCACCAACCTTGCGCTACTTGAGCCTATCATCCGCGAAAGAGCGGCTAAAATTCTGGATGAGTTGCCAATTGGTGAAACTTTTAATTGGGTGGAGCATGTTTCGATCGAACTAACCACGCAGATGTTGGCCACCATCTTTGATTTTCCGTTCGAGCAGAGACGTCGGCTCACCTACTGGTCAGACATAGCCACCTCGTCTGAAGTGAATGGCGGAAATACCCCTGAGTCGGTCAGAAGGGAGGGCCTGCTTGAGTGCCTGGAGGTTTTCACAGGACTTTGGAACGAAAGAATTAACAAGGGGCCGGGAAATGACCTGATTTCCATGATGGCTCACAATCCTGAAACACAGAACATGGACCCTATGGAATATCTAGGGAATCTCATTCTGCTGATCGTCGGCGGTAATGACACCACCAGAAACTCTATTACAGGTGGTGTCTATTTCTTAAATGAAAATCCGGCGGAATATGAAAAACTGCGTAATAACCTTGATTTGATTCCAAAGATGATCCCGGAAATCATTCGCTATCAAACACCTCTTGCTCATATGCGCCGTACAGCTACGCAGGATTATGTCCTAAAAGGTAAGCACATCAAGAAGGGCGAAAAGGTGGTGATGTGGTACGTTTCTGCTAACCGTGATAAGGATACGATTGTTAACCCGGACGCTTTTATTATCGATCGGGAAAGACCTCGCCATCACATGTCGTTTGGTTTTGGTTTGCACCGATGCATGGGTAACAGGCTGGCTGAGATGCAACTCAAAATTGTATGGGAAGAAATCATGAAGCGGTTTAAGCGTGTCGAAGTTGTGGGTGAGCCGGTTCGTGTCCAATCCTGTTTTGTCAAAGGCTACGAAGAATTACCGGTCAAGCTGCACACCTGGTAAATCGTTGAAAGAGCATAAATGCATAGTAACGCCCAACGTACTGTATGCATCGTGATATAGGCTTCTCTTCTATTGGCGTCATGAGTAAGTGGACAGAGTTGGTCATGAGTACCCGCGCATGAATTAGAACCCCCGTTTCCCGGGCTCCTTCATCTAACCTGTGAGCATACGCGGCAATCTCCTGATCCGACGCCAAACGAATTTGTTTATTAATGCCACGCAGGAAAACGTGAACCGTCTACCGAGAGGCAGAACTCCAGGCCTTCTTGGCATTGAACAGCGAGCTCTTAATTCTCAACTCTCAACTCTCAACTCTCAACCAGGAAAGTTCAAGTATCACGGTGGTAACAGCGAGAATCTGTAAGCTTCCGACAATGAAGCTTTCAGTCTTTTGCTTCAAGTCATGTAGTAAAAATGTAAATTTCACTTCAACCCCACTTATTGACCCCAGTTATTTTTC
>JABGVY010000357.1 GCA_018645845.1 Gammaproteobacteria bacterium
GACTTTCGCAGCCAACGTATCTGCGACGGGGAAGTTAAACAAGGCTCGCACTTCCTCCTGACCGTAGCGCCCGCCAGTGAGCCTGATCTTGCCGCCAACCTCTCCGGTAGGTCTGCTACGAATTACGTTGATCACACCACCTACAGTGTTTCGACCAAACAAGGTCCCCTGGGGGCCGCGCAGTACTTCGACACGTTCTACGTCGAAATTCTGAACGATCCTTCCAGAGTCTGAATTAAAAAACACACCATCCAGAGAAACTGCAATGGGATTATCGAATGATTTTTCCCCAATGGCGCTTCCCGCAATACCGCGAATGATGACTCGTGTGCTCGCACCACCACCGCCTGCAGAACCGTCGTTAAAAACGACATTGGGTGCATAACCCTCGATGTCCGCCAAGTCGCGAATGGTGGAGTCCTTTAGTTCTTTCGACAACGCGGTCATGGCGATTGGAACGTCCTGAACAGATTCTTGTTTCTTCCTTGCGGTGACGATGATTTCTTCAATTACCGCACTACTTTCTGCAGGATAAGCGGCTGGAACCCCAAGGGTTCCAAGAAGAAATGTTATAACGATTAGGAGCTTAAAACTCATGGCCATATCCTCTTAGCTGATTAACTGAATAGTTATTTTTGCTATCGGGGATTTTTTCTCGAAAACCTGAAAAACCGCATTGGCAGCAGTTTCTACGAGCCCAGGATTTTTTTTCTTCGCATAGAAAGCTAAACGCATCATCAAACGCAAAAGACTGGTGATATAGCCGCCATGGTGATTCTTTGAATGTGCAGTCGCACATTTTGATCCCCTCTATAGCGGTGACGCTCCTTAAATATTCCTTTAATGTCTGCTGATGTCAACGTTTAAATTTGTTGTGGAAAAGAACTTCTTACCTTCAGGTTCTGAATTTATTGGCAGGAGCCCTGTCAAAAGAATAGTGAAAGTTAGCCAGTTCGATCTTTTAAGGACCATGGGGCTACACCCCGTTCGCCAAGCCTCTTGTAGCCTGACATTCCATTACATTCCTTATCGCTGACGACCCGGTTAGCCCGGTCAATATCAGACCATGACGAACATCATATCAAACGCTATAAGGAGCGAAATCGAAATTACCGTAGCAGAAGGCCCCTGTGCTTTGGCCGAAGACTAAATATTCGGAACCATGTTATGTTGCATTGTTTGTTTTAGTACCAGCGCCAGCGAGCCAACACACTAAACATCTCTTCACTAGTAGTGTCAGGTCCGTCGTTTACTGTTACCCGCAGTCACCTCTCGTACCCGGAGAAACCTATATGAATAAAATCAAGAGTCCCCGCACCATTTCAGCTTTTAGTCGGAGAGCAGTTCGATCGACACTGCTGCTGAGCTTTTTAGTACTTGCACCCAGTGCGGTAGCTAACGAAGCAAACCTGACTCGCTTCGGGCCGGTGGTCTACGAATTTGTGCAAGGAAAACCAACGACCTACTCGGCCACGTTCAAAGCCATCGACGGCCCTGCTAAATTGGTGCTTCAGGATAACGGCGTTGCCAACGCCTGGATCAAGGTCAACGGCCGCAGTGTAGTCGAGAGCAAAGACTTTGACGCGAATGGCGAAGTCGTTCTACCTATAAAACTCAACCGGGAAAACACGATCGAGGTGAGGGTTCCAGGTAGGCCCATTGGAGAACTCGGGGTCCGCGTGACCCAAGTCACCCGGGCCCATCTCGGGCTGATGCGCCAAGGCTATTTTGGTCTCAACACGACCGATATGACACGCCAGCGAGCGTTCTACGACACTCTCGGCTTCATCGGCGAGATCTACCCGGCAGGACCGGAGACAAGCACCACCTTCGCGCAATCGCTCGGTTTTCCAGTCGACTACTTGATCCACGTCTCGCTGCATAGCTTGGAAGACCCACCCACGCCACCATTCGTCGACACTGTGCAGTTCAGGAGTGATTCGTATCGCGAAGAGCCACCCTATGCCCACCTGAACCACATAGGCATGGCCTACGCGACCTACTCAACGACTGATCTCGATGGCGACTACGCCTACCTCAAGTCAAAGGGAGTGGAGTTCGTATCAGCACCGGCTAAAGCACCAAACGGTGAGCGGTTCGTATTCTTAAAAGACCAGGACGGCACCTTCTTAAGGTTGCTTCAGACCACTGAAGGTGATGGACCAACTCCCGGGCCTGACCTGGTGCGACTGGTGAACACAAACATTAATGTGACTGACCTGCAAAGGTCGCGTGAGTTCTACCGGCTTCTTGGGTTCACTAAATCCAAGCCTATCTCGCAGGCAGGCGCCGGAGAGTTCGCTGCAGCCCACGGCTTTAACGGCCCAATAGCATTCAAAGGCGAGGACGTCAGTCTGGGTGTTGGTACCGACGGAGCGACGCTACAGTTGCGGCAGTGGATTAACCCTTACGACGACTCACCCGCCTACCCACCGCCGGTGAATCACCTAGGCATCGACCGAATCAATTTCTACGTGAAAGATTTGACCGCGACCATAAAGACGATGAATGAGCTCGGTTACGAGCAACTGGGCCCAATCGGCGGTAGCGCCGAATTCGGCATAGTGTTCTTCTTTGATCCCGACGGAGTTAAAGTTCAGTTGGCAGGACCCAGGACCAACTAGGGGCTAGGTCGCAGCCGACCCTGGCAAATATAGGCTGCAACTGGTGTCCAGCAAGAGGCGACGAACGCTTGTTTCGGTCGTAATGAGTCCTCTATACCCGAACAACAATCGTTCCTGCGAATAGATCATGCAAACAACGGCGACGCTTTCCGAAAATCAATGCCTGGTCGAGAACTGGCAGCAACGCTAGCCAAGGCACCACCCAGAGAAAAAGCACTGGGAAAAATAGCGCCCGAATGAAAATCAGCTTCCAAAAAGGCGCTGGAACGTACGCGCTTTTGCCCTCATTGCCAACCCTTACAAATCCTGCCTGAACATGGCTCGACGCCGGCACAATGGCAATACCCATTAACCATTTCCCCAGCGTTTGTCCTTGATGCCAGAGTGTGTAGCCATTCAAAATCATATAGGCCGCTATCGCCAACAAAAATATCCACAAGAGCATCAAATCCAGGTTAGCGTAATCTTCTGCATCTTCCATGACACCGGTGATCATCACTAGTACCAGAGACAGCGAAGGAACCAAAATCGCATCAACCAAGGTCGCGACCAACCGCCGGAAGCGACCAGCCAAAGGTAGCTCACTGCTCATTTTTAACCTCCACCTGGAATACTAGAAAAGCATTACCGCCCCGTTGCTGTCCTACATAACTGTAACCGGAACTTACGAGTAACAGGTCGTCGGCAATCATCGCTCCATGGGCATCAAATGCGCCACCGGAAGTTACCACGTCGTTGACAGATGGATAATCTCGCCACGCATCATGCGACCAAAGTAGCTTTCCAGATTCAGCAGCGAGAACCTCAAGAATGCCATCCATGCTACCGGCCACCACGATATCGTTGCTGGCGATAATAGCCGCAGAGAATCCAAAGACGCACTCCAGATCAGAGCATCGGGAATCCCTGGAGTAATGCCAACGGCGAGCGCCAGTCTCAATATCCAGCGCATACAATCCGGGGGTGGGCTCACCCGGTGAGGGAAACCCCACAATTTTCTTATCGCTGATGGGCACATAAACAAGCCCAAGCGACTCGTTAGCGGCCATCCCCCAATGCACGCCCCCAATGATGCCACCGCGACCCAGCTTTTGTGTCCACACCACGTCACCGGTCTCCGGATCCATAGCGTAAACATCTGCCGACTTCTGCCCGGCAAGCACTAACTCCCGCCCGGATTTATTCCTCACTAACATCGTCGCCGCGCCAAAGTCTACATCGGGGCCGGTGGGGTCAGCGCAATTGGGGTGATTGAGCGCTTCAATATTGCACGCTGCGGTATAGGCGTCGTTAGCCGTGAACTGACGAACCCAACGCACCTCTCCGGTTTCTACGTCCACCGCGAAAATCGAATCGCTAGTGTCAGTAGCCGGATGCGAATAGTTTTGTCCGGTACCAAAAAAGATCAAGCCACGCTTCGCGTCATAACTGGGAGCAGCCCATACTGGAGCACCGCTAGGACCATACTCCTGAACAAAGAACCAATGGCGCTCAGTCGGCTTGGCGATCTCTTCAATCGTCGGGATATACCAGAGTTTCTCGCCCGTGTTGATGTCAAAGGCTGCCATTCCCCCGCTCGTGGTACAGCACCCGTAAATTGGATTAACTGAGTAACCGACTTCCTTGGAGGACACTGGCAGGATAACCGTATCGCCTAGCACCAGCGGGGAACCCGAGTACCAGGGTGCTGGCTCATCTTCTACCTTCGCATGCCAAACAAACTCACCGTCGACCGCGTCAATCGCAAACATACCATCGTTACGGTCATTAAAAATCAGAATACGCTGCTCTCCGATCCAGCCCTGAAGTATGCTGCTGCTAATTTGCCCATCGTGCTCGTATATCCATCGCTCGCAACCAGTCTCTCGCTCAAGCGCCACTATCCCCCGGCCATCATCCCCTAAAAAGATAGTGTCTTCGGTCACCAACGGATATGAACGTGGAGTCCTGCTGGTCAGACCATAGACCCACTTCAGAGAGAGCCCGGCGGCGTTGCCCGAATCAATAGTTGATCGCGGCTGGTAGCGGGTGTTGCGCCGGTCAATTCCCCAAC
Organism: Gammaproteobacteria bacterium; assembly: GCA_018645845.1. GTDB lineage: Bacteria > Pseudomonadota > Gammaproteobacteria > Pseudomonadales > Azotimanducaceae > UBA9659. The sequence goes on from JABGVY010000357.1 coordinate 4,678, forward strand.
CTTCGGCGTAGGAAGACTCAAAGCCTACCTGCGAGTCAAGAGCAGCGCACTCGGCTACCACCACCCGCGTGAAGAAGACAGCGCAGAAGCACA
>JABGVY010000387.1 GCA_018645845.1 Gammaproteobacteria bacterium
CCTTGTAAGGATCATGCCCTCCTCTATTTAGCCGAAAAATATCCTCATCCGTAAGATCCTCCACGAGCTTCAAAAGCTCTGGATACTTTCCAAAAAAATGCTCGCGTGTATAGGCTCCTGACCTGCTTTTATAGTTCTGGTACTCGCCATCAACCGCTTCATCCATTCGCTGTTGCAGCAATCCAAACTTATCCTTCTCGAAAAGCGGATCCCACTGCCTGCCCCAAACCACCTTGATGACATTCCATCCTGCACCACGGAAAACTCCTTCAAGCTCCTGGATAATCTTGCCATTGCCTCTGACAGGGCCATCCAATCGCTGCAGATTACAATTGACGACAAAAATAAGGTTTTCCAGGTTCTCTCGACCTGCCATTGCAATCGCACCCTGGGACTCCGGCTCATCCATTTCACCATCGCCAGCAAAGCACCAGACTTTTCGCGAACCACGACCAGCAAGGCCTCGATTGTCCAGGTACTTCATGATGTGTGCCTGGTAGATTGCCTGCAACGGGCCCAGCCCCATCGAAACCGTTGGGAACTGCCAGTAGTCCGGCATCAGCCAGGGGTGTGGATAGGAAGACAAACCATCTCCATCAACCTCCTGACGAAACTTATCAAGCTGCTCTTCAGACAAATTCCCTTCGAGGAATGACCTGGCGTAGATACCGGGCGCGGAGTGACCTTGAATATAGATCAGATCACCGAGCTGCTCTTCAGTTGTCCCACGGAAAAAATAGTTAAAACCAATGTCGTAAAGCGTCGCGCTCGACTGAAAACTGGAAATATGGCCGCCAAGCGTTCCGTCCTTCAAGTTTGCACGCATTACCATAGCCATGGCGTTCCAACGAATCAGCGACCGAATGGAGCGTTCCATGAAAAGGTCACCGGGCATTCGGGCTTCTTTACTGATGGGTATGGTATTCCGATAGGGGGTATTAATCGCGTAGGGAAGCTGTGCTCCAGTTTCTGTGACCTTGGTCGACAGCCGCTGCAATAGATACTGGGCGCGTTCGACGCCTTCAGTTTCAATGACCGAGTTAATCGCCTCAATCCACTCCTCACTTTCAACCGGATCAATATCCGTCAGAGGATCTCGCACCATCTCAATCTCCACTTGGTATCCATTACCTGCTCAGGTCAATCTTAACGAAAATGACAGTGAGCAGTTAACGAATAAACTTGAATTCTCTATTGACCAAGGGTTTCGCAGAGCATTTTTATGCCGTCAAGCATTCTTAGACTGGGACGCGTAATGAGTGACGCATCTATTGTCCTGACTCGGCCACCCCAGCCAAGATCATTCCAGCGGTCATCCCACGCACTTTTGTATCCAGGATAGGGACTGGATACCACCAGGACATCCGGATTACGTTCCACGACGCTCTCATAGGAAACCATGGGAACCAGGAAATCGACACCGGAAAAGATGTTGTTGGCACCACAGACCTCTATCGCCTGACCAATGAGGTGTTGACTGTTGACTGTGTAGAGCTGAGCGTCGGATATCTGAAAAAACACTTTCGGTGAGCCCGCTCCACTACTCGATTGCCTGAGCTTCTCCAGGTCGACTCGAAAATTTTCTGCCAGTTCAAGTCCACGCACGGGTTTCCCGACTAAAATACCTAGCTGCTCAACCGCCACGGCGATGCCTACAAGGCTGCTGGCTTCATTCACGAAAACCGGATAGCCGAGCGCTCTTAATTGCTCAAATGTCCTGTGATTACCACCGGTCATCCACGCCACAATGAGATCCGGGGATTGCTCTATCACTGCCTCGACGCTGACCGAAAACGCATTACCCAATCTTGGGATATCTAACGCAGCCTCCGGATAATCAGAGAAATCTACCGTCGCCTCGATTCGATCGCCAACGCCCAGGCTAAAAAGAAGTTCAGTGAGGTGCGGGGACAGGCTAACAATTTTCCCCGCGGGTTCAGCTAACACTACCTTCGCCCCGGAATCATCAACTACCGTAATATCTGCAAATACTGTCACAGACCAGCAAAGCCATATCAACAACGCTTGTTTCATGATTTTCGAGCCAGCTTGCGCCTCAAAACTCCCCAGTTGAACGCCGGGCCAGGGTCTGTTTTTCGATCTGGCGAAATAGCACTGTGACTCGTAATCTCCATGATTCCGTAACTCGCCATCAGGCTGGCACAGACATCAGACAAGACTTCATATTGAGCTTCCTCGTATGAGATTGTGTCAGTTCCTTCCAGCTCGATACCTATGGAATAGTCATTACAGTGTTCCCGACCACCAAAGCTGGAAGCGCCAGCGTGCCACGCGCGTCGATTAAACGGCACAAACTGGATAAGTTCGCCCGTTCGACGAATAAAAAGGTGACTACTGACTTTTACACTCTCAAGCTCGGCCAGTTCAGGGACGGATGTATCCAGGGCGTTGGTGAACAGTTCGCATACCTCCTGGCCGCCGAATTCTCCCGCTGGCAGGCTAATACCATGCACGACGATCAGGCTTATCTCACCATCGGGGCGTTCATCCTGGTTCGGGCTATGCAACTGCGTTGCCACATCTATCAGATGGTCAACCACTGACATCTTGAATCTCACTCACTTATTCGACGAGATCATATCATCCCGATAGAATACGTCCTTTTTTAACCGGCAACTGTCGCTCATGAACGTGACAAAGACAGGACAAGGCATGATGACGGTCGGGGTTGTACTCGGCATGGTCTTCCTGACCTTTTTTTTCGGTGGTGTTGAAGAAAACCGGAGAAATCCCAATTCCTCCCCTTCCTCACTCATCCACTCAGAAAGCATCGAGGTTCCCCTAAAGCGAAATCGGCAGGGACACTACCTGCTTGTAGGCCAAATTAATGGTGAAGATGTCGAATTTCTGTTAGATACCGGAGCAACAGACGTTGTTGTTCCGGCCAGTACCGCGCGCCGACTAGGCCTACCTTATGGGACGCGAGCAAGAGCGATGACGGCCAACGGACCAGTGACGATTTACCAGACCCGTATCGACGAACTTCACCTTGGGAAGATACGACTGACCAACATCGACGCCAGTATTAATCCCAACATGGAAGGCGCAATTCTGCTGGGGATGACCGCCCTTGGCCAAATCGAATTCAGCCAGCAGGCTGATACACTTACTTTGAAACAAATAGCGCTGAAACAAAAATCCGGCTGAACTAATGAACTACTTACACGAACTGACACAAACGGTAACCCGAGCTCTCGACGAAGACATTCGAACAGGCGACGTTACTGCTTCCCTTATTGATCCAGAAAAAAAGGCTCATGCAAAAATCATCACCCGGCAGCCCGCGGTGATCTGCGGCCGGCCGTGGGTGGATGAAGTCCTGAGACAGGTGGACGCTACAATGACCCCTCAATGGCATATCAAGGACGGCGACCAGGTCCAAACAGGCGCTCTACTGCTGGAGCTCACCGGCAAGGCGAGAAGTTTGCTTACGGCAGAGCGCACTGCGTTGAACTTTCTTCAGCTGCTCTCGGGTACTGCCACCCGAACAAACACCTATGTTCAAATGATTGAGGGGACCGGGGCTACCCTGCTAGACACGCGCAAGACGATTCCCGGACTTAGACTAGCCCAGAAGTACGCCGTTAAAACCGGCGGCGCTGAGAACCACCGAATTGGTTTGTTTGATGCCTTTCTGATAAAGGAAAATCACATAGAGGCAGCTGGTTCGATCACCGCTGCGATTGAAACAGCAAGACAACTGCAGGGCGACCTTCGTGTTGAAGTGGAAGTTGAGAGCCTGGAACAACTCAGTGAGGCGATCATGGCCACCCCGGACTGGATCATGCTTGATAACTTTACGCTGGGGGATATGCGCAAGGCAGTCGATATGGCATCAAATACTGGCATCAAACTGGAGGCCTCCGGGGGTATTGAAACCTCTACCGAACTAAAGAAAATAGCGTCCACGGGCGTCGACTACATTTCAATCGGCGCCCTCACAAAACACACTGAGGCGATCGATCTGTCAATGCGATTACTGTGAAGTGACAGGACCAGATACCAGGATTTTTTCTACCACCTTTTAGTTTTCCTGACTATTCTTGCCTCCTTGGCTTACCTGGTTCTGGTTGAATGGCATCTCTGGGGTGTATCTACCGACTTCCTGAAAGAACGCATCTGCCAGGGCAAGCAGCATTGATCTATGGCCTGCCTATTGCCAGGCATAGAGCAAAAAATGAAATCACCGACGTCATTATTATGGGGCACCAATCTGGCAAACTGCCCTGAGCGATGGATTATTGAAGGCGGTAACACTAGCCGGTGGGCGTGGCTCCAGACTGGCGGTCGGCTGCACCGCGCTAAAGAATAGCGGGCTAAACTAGTACACTGTGTCATCTATTCAATGTCCACCTACATTAATCATGCCTGAGCCAGATAAAGTCCTTTTTGCGTGGTCTAACTTGCCTCAACCTATAAAATTTTTAGTAGTCGGGGCAGTCAACACAGTATTTAGCTATTCCTGCTATGCAGGCCTTCTTTTCATCGGCTTACATTATTCGCTGGCAGCGTTGTTTGGAACACTGCTGGGAATTGTCTTCAATTACCTAAGTACAAGCAGATACGTTTACAACGCCAG
>JABGVY010000236.1 GCA_018645845.1 Gammaproteobacteria bacterium
GAGATGACTTCGGACCACCACCATCTGATGATTTCGACGATGATATTCCCTTCTAGGCAAGCCATGATGAAGGTCGGAATATCACATCAGTTTTTCGACCAGGCCTGCTTTTGACCGGTCCGGCAGAATCACGAAATTAAAGCCTCTTCGGGATTCTTGTGTCGGTGCGTTTGCGCTGTCCAAACATTTCGTTAGATCCAAACATTTCGTTAGATCCAAACATTTCGTTAGATCCAAACATTTCGTTAGATCTAAACATTTCGTTAGATCTAAACATTTCGTTAGATCTAAACAATGAGCTTCCATCTAGCGTTCTATAAAGACGGGCTTTCTAGTAAATCATCCAGAGCATTAGGCCGCCCAGGCCAAGCCTGTAGATAACGAATGGAAAGTAGCCTATTTTGTTTACGATGTTCAACAGGATCACAATACAAAAGTAAGCAGAGAGCCCCGCGACAACAGTAGCGATACCAAGCGTAAACCAGTCCGGGGTGACTGGGGTGCGCAGCAGGTCCCAGAATTTTATTGCAGCGGCTCCGGCGATGGCCGGAATGGCGATCAAGAATGAAATTCTGGCAGCATGCTCACGGGATTGGCCCATTAATAGTGCCATCGTAATAGTGACTCCACTGCGGGAGGTGCCGGGAACCAGGGCAAGGCACTGCGCCAACCCAATTGCGATTGATCGAGCAGGGGTTAAGGGTTTTGCTGTATCGCCCCGCATATAGTCCGCGAGCCACAGAGCGAGACCAAAAACGATCGTCGTAAAAGCTATCACCTCTATCCCTCGAAGCTCCGTTTCGACCATAAATCTTGCGAAATAACCCACCGGGATGATCGGTAGGCTGGCGAGCATAAGATTGAAGGCTAAGTGACTATCAGCACTTGGCTGGCGACGCTGAACATGCATCAGGACCGCGGTGGCCAGACGATAGAGTTCGTGGCGGAAATAGACAACCACGGCTGTCAGTGATCCCAGGTGAACGGCTGTATCAAAAGCAAGTCCCTGGTCCGGCCAACCTAATAATTTGCCTGGAAGGATCAAATGAGCGGAGCTTGAAATGGGCAAAAACTCGGTTATCCCTTGTATCAGCGCTAGCGCCAGGGCGTGTACTGGATCCAATGTAAAACCTGTGGGGTTATTCGAGGCAGGCAGTTTAAAGGCACTATTGATAAAGTGCTAATCGGGTAGAATACAGGCATGAAAGAAGTTCCTTTATTTCCGCTGCCGCTGGTGCTGTTTCCCGGTGGCAAACTGTCGTTGCAAATCTTTGAAGCTCGCTATCTTGATATGATTAAGAAGTGCCTTCGCCAGCGGACGGGTTTCGGCATTGTCCTGATTACGCATGGTGACCGGATCCTGGCTAGCCCGGATGAGCAGCTACCGGAAATATCCCATTGTGGCACTTACAGTAATATTATTGATTTCGATCAGTCTTCAAACGGGATGCTGAGTGTTGTCGTTGAGGGTGATCGAAAGTTCGTTATTCGTGATCAATACGAACAACCTGACAGGTTGATGATGGCTAATGTTGAGTTTCTGGCCGTTGAACCCGAAGTAGTCGTTCCGGAAGAAAAGCAACATCTTTCTGGGTTGCTCGAGTCGTTGATGGTCCATGAAGCGGTGCAAAGACTGGGTCTGGATTGTGATCTTGGTCAAGCGGCTGAAGTCGGCGCAAGACTTACCGAACTTTTACCCTGCCCTAACCATTTCAAGCAGCGAATGCTTGAAATGAAAGACCCGCTGGAGCGTCTTGGGGAACTTGACAGATTGGTTGAGCGAATGCAGAAATCAAGCGAACCCGTGGCCAAGTCTTCGTAAAACACATTTCTGATAATTCAGGATCGTGTGCTCGCCCGACAAGGGGTCCAGGTCAAAAAAGTGGGTGACACTATCAAGAGAGAAGCAGGGTATAATCGTCGTTTTCTCGAGAACTTTAAGTGATGGGTCAGTCAGAGTACATGCGCAGTGTAGGTGTCGAGGCGCGGAAAGCATCTGTGGAAATCTGTCGTGCATCTACAGAAACAAAAAACGAGGCGCTGCTGGCGATTGGGGAAGCTATCCTTGCCAATCGCACTGCGCTCATGTCTGCCAATGAGCAGGATCTGGAGTCGGGTCGAAAAAATGGCCTCAGTGAGCCAATGCTGGATAGACTGACTTTCACGGACGAGCGTTTTGAAACAATGGTTGCAGGACTCAGGCAAGTCGCGGCGCTGAATGATCCAGTCGGTGAAATTACCGATATGTCCTATCAGCCCAATGGCCTTCAAATCGGTAAAATGCGAACGCCGCTGGGTGTGATTGGCATCATTTTTGAGTCAAGACCGAATGTGACGATTGACGCGGCGAGTTTGTGCCTTAAATCGGGTAACGCTGCTATTTTGCGAGGAGGCTCAGAGTCCATCTACTCCAACCTTGGCCTTGCGGGATGTATTGAGCTAGGACTCGAGAAAGTTGGCCTACCAGCGGCGGTTGTGCAGGTGATTAAAGACACCGATCGAAAATACGTCGGCGAACTTATCACGATGAGTGAGTTTGTTGACGTCATTGTTCCCAGGGGGGGCAATAGTCTGGTCGAGCGAATTACCAGCGAGGCGACAATACCGGTGATAAAGCACCTGGATGGTATTTGTCATGTTTACATCGACAAGGATGCAGACATGGAAAAGGCTTTCGCCATCGCAATCAATGCCAAGACTCAACGGTACGCCGTCTGCAATGCCATGGAAACGCTCCTGGTATCTGCTGATGTGGCAGGTGATATTTTGCCCAGGCTGGCGGCTGGCTACCAGGATCATGGTGTGGAACTGCGCGGTTGTGAAAAAACAATCAGCGTTGTCGGCGAAGAGGTGCAAATTAGCCCTGCCAGGGAGTCTGACTGGCATGAAGAATACCTGGCACCGATCTTATCCATCCGTACACTGGATAGCGTCGAAGAGGCGGTTTCGCATATTAATCAATATGGGTCCAAACACACTGATTCCATTGTGACTGAAAATTATTCGACCGCCCGTCAGTTCCTTCGGGAAGTAGATTCCAGCTCGGTGATGGTGAATGCATCGACCCGATTTTCGGATGGCTTTGAATATGGCCTTGGAGCAGAAGTCGGGATATCTACAGACAAGCTCCATGCGCGGGGGCCGGTGGGGCTTGAAGGACTTACCTCTCAAAAGTATGTCGTTTTCGGCGATGGCCAAATTCGCCAATGAACCTTGATTTGAAATTCAGGTATGAATAGCACCCTCGTTTTTGGGGGTACTTTTGATCCGGTCCACAGGGGACACATTGAGTCCGTCTGCGCCGTCGCGCGTTTGCTGGGTGATGTGGATGTATATCTGGTGCCATGTCAGATCCCTGCGCATCGGCCAGTGCCTGCCGCATCACCTGAAGCCAGGTTAAAGATGCTTCAGCTGGCGGTTGCTAACCAGGATCGAATTTTTGTTGACGATTGCGAGCTGAGACGAGAGGGTACCTCTTATACCGTTGATACACTGCTTGGCTATCGTCAGAGAGTAGGTGAATCGGGGCGATTGCTTTTCCTGATGGGTCGAGACTCCTGGGTGACGCTCTCTAGTTGGCACCGGTGGGAGGTGCTAACCGACCTGGCTCATCTGTTGATACTTGAGCGACCGGGAACGGACCAGGTCTCTCCGGGTGTTTTACGCGAGTGGCTTAAAACCAGGCAAGTCCAGGATCCGCAAGAAATGATGAATAGTTCCTCCGGCAAAGTCTGCTTTCTGTCCCTCGACCAGATAGACGTCTCTGCGAGTGGACTGAGGGAGGCAATAGCCAAGGGTAGTTCGGTTGAAGGGAATGTGAATCCGCTCGTCATGAACTACATAAGGCAACACAATTTATATACCGGTGCATCTTCAGAGAACAAGATGCTTGGCAAACGAATGGAGCACGAATGAATAGTGAAGCACTAAGGGACTTGGTTGTAGAGGCCCTCGAAGACATCAAAGGCCTCGAGATTGTCACCATGGACGTCAGAAGCCAGACGGACATTGCGGATTACATGGTGGTCGCCAGTGGCGGGACTGGCAGGCAGGTAAAGGCGCTCATTAACAGTGTGCTCGTGAAAGCGAAGGCGCAGGGTGCTAACGTTGTGGGCATGGAAGGTCTGGATGCCGGCGAATGGGTGTTGCTCGACCTGACAGATGTGATTGTTCATGTGATGCTGCCAGCTGTCAGGGAGTTATACGATCTTGAGCGCTTGTGGAGTATGGGGCCGAGCAAAGAAGGCGAATCGATTGATTAGCGAATCCCTGTGCCGGGTCCGGGTTTTACATTGTTAAAAGTCGATTTAGTTGCCGTTGGTACGCGGCCACCCCCTTGGGTGGTGCAGGGTATTGAACAATACAGTCTGCGAATGAAACGCGATTGTCGCTTCCAAATACTGGAAATCAAGACGTCTGATAGAAAGAAAAAAAAGTCTATCGCTGTTCACCAGGAAGAAGAGGCTAGTCTCCTTGACAGTCACCTCAATCCCGGTGCGCGAGTAATTGCGATGGATAGTCGTGGCAAAATCTGGAGTACAGAACAACTCGCGGGAAAAGTAGAGGTCTGGAGCCAGCAAACTAATCACTTCCAGTTTGTGATTGGAGGGCCTGATGGTCTGTCGGATGTCATTGTTAACAGGGCCGATGAAATCTGGTCGCTGTCGAACTTAACCTTCCCGCATTTTCTGGTTAGAGTGCTTCTTGCAGAACAGATTTATCGAGCGCTCATGTTGAATGCAAATCACCCGTATCACAAATGATTGGTTATGGTTGAACCTCTTGCACTAAAAGATCACAGCTGGGAAAGCAGAATCTTCTTTGAGCGGATTGTTGCGTGCTTTGGTGTGCTACTCGTCCTCACGTTGTTACTGGTTGCGCGTTTTTTCTATTTGCAGATTGTCCAGTACGATATTTATGCAACTTTATCCGATAAAAACCGCATTCAGGTTCAACCGCTGCCACCGGTCAGGGGGCTTATTTATGATCGCAACGGTGAGTTATTGGCAAACAATTTACCGTCATTTAACCTCACGATTACGCCGGAACGCGTGGCTGATCTCGATCAAACACTGGCCCATCTTGGTTCGACTCTAAAGCTGACCGATGAAGACATAACAGGTTTTAGAAGTCGGGTTGAACGCCGCCGCCGACCCTTTGAACCTGTGCCCTTGCTATTCAAGCTCACCCAAGAGGAGATAGCGCAATTCAGTGTCGATAGACATGCATTGCCTGGAGTGGAAGTAGAGGCAAAACTTGTTCGACATTATCCTCAGGGTGAGTTGATGGTTCATGCGGTGGGGTCGGTCAGGCGCATCAACGAATCAGATGCCAGGCGTCTTGATGCGGTTGCTTATTCCGGCACCGACCACGTGGGCAAGATTGGAGTAGAAAAGTTCTACGAGCAAGACCTGCTAGGGAATGTTGGATACCAGCAGGTTGAAATCGATGCCCGTGGCAAAGTAATGAAGGTTCTGGAATCCAACCTGCCTTCGCGAGGCAAAGACCTGACCTTGCATGTCGATAGTTCATTGCAGGCCGCTGCAAGTGCAGCGCTCGGTGAGCGTCGTGGAACCGTTGTTGCTATCGAGCCTAAAACTGGTGGGATACTGGCGCTGGTCAGTAAGCCCGGATACGACCCTAATCTTTTTGTTACCGGTATCGACCATAAAACCTATGCGGCACTGCGTGATTCCAAAGATGTACCGCTTTTTAATCGCGCGCTCCAGGGTCAATATGAGCCAGGTTCTACCATAAAGCCTATTATCGGACTCGCCGGTCTGGTTACCGGAATGACAAATGCTGACTATACTATCGACGACCCGGGATGGTTCAAGCTCTCGAATAGTGATCGTTTGTACAGGGACTGGAATTGGCGTGCCTCAGGAGCGGGTGGTCACGGAAAGGTCAATCTTGAGAAAGCTATTTACCGATCCTGCAATGTTTATTTCTATGGTTTGGCGGTGGAGATGGGAATTGATCGGCTTGATGATTATCTCTCCCTTTTTGGTTTTGGTGTCAATACAACCCTGGATCTGCCAGAGGCAAGAAGCGGCCTGCTTCCTACCAGAGAATGGAAGGAAGATACCCGGGGATTACCCTGGTACCCCGGGGACACAGTGAATATTGGCATTGGCCAGGGCGATATGCTGGTGACTCCACTTCAGCTAGCGACGGCGGTAACCGTTATCGCCAATCGAGGGAAATGGGTTTCGCCCAGGATGCTGAAGTCAGGGAGTGATTTGATCGAGCGCTCCACCGTGCCAAGGATGGATAGCATAGAGCTAATACCTGATCCAATATGGGATCTTGTGATTGGGGCTATGGAAAAGGTAGTTCACCGCGGTAATCAGGGTTATGGTGAAAATGGCACGGCGTGGGCCTATATCGGCCAGGATATTGAGTATCGGATGGCCGGTAAATCCGGTACGGCTCAGGTGGTCGGGATCAAGCAGGGTGAGGAATACGACGCGGAAGAACTAGATGAACGTCAGCGAAAGCACGCATGGTTTGTGGCGTTTGCTCCGGTTGATAATCC
>JABGVY010000389.1 GCA_018645845.1 Gammaproteobacteria bacterium
CGCCACGGCGACATCACTACAGTCCGGTTCACCTATTGGCTTCGCGCGCCGATGACCGGCGATTTGGCGACTCTGGATAGCTTATATTCCGCGCTGCGATTATTTCATTACTATGCCGATCATGAGGACTACCAGCTTAGATTCTCGCTGAAGCCCGGGGATCTGATCGGTGTTGATAACCGACGGGTTCTGCATGGAAGAACCGGCTTTGCACCTGACGCCGGTCATCGCTGGTTGCGTGGTTGCTATATGGAAAGAGAAGAACTCGAGTCGCGACTACGAGTCCTGGATCGTCAAAGGAGAATTCGATCTGCCTGAAACCTCTGACGCGTAAATCCTCCGCTGGAGATGCCATTGCCGACATCATCGCCAGGTCAGTTTAAGAATTCCCCGAAGGGCCGACTATTAACGAAACAGGATCGAAGCAGGTCTGGCTGCCGTTTAGAGGCGATAAATATGCATCTTCCTCATAGAAATTGGGGTAGCGCTTCCGGCCTTGCCCGGCCTTATATGTTTCTCGTGCTTTTGTGTGAAACCTGTCCGGCCAATGTGCCCAGATTCTTTTCTAACCACTTTATTTTAGATATTCGCATGGCGGAAGACTGGCCAGACGGATCAACGCAACCCGCGTCAAACTCTTCAATCCACTGAAAGTTCATGCCTCTTTCCCAGCAGAATTCCATTTCAGCAGTAGATTGTGTGCCGTTATACGTAGAGCAACCGGTGGTCAGTGCGATGAGTAAGAAAGCTACGATGGTCTTATACATGTTGTTCACCCGTTTACCTGTTTGGTTTATGGAAGGAGATTTTACGGGTGGCTTGTAAACCAGGATTGCTGCCAATGTGCACTAATGTAACGGAATGTGACCCAAGGGACCGACCGGACAAATAGCGTCTCTTATCTCGAAACGGTAGTTTATGGCCGATAGCAGGCGCATTGCCTCAAGATCCACGGCACAAGTACTCGCAGGGAATCCCATCTGAGTCACCGTCGATTCGTCGCACACCACATTGATTCAGGTAAAATTTGGCTTCGGCACAGTTAGACATGTCTCGACAGTATTTCTTTGATCCGCACTGTTCATCCACTTCTACTCTAACCCCTCGCCGCCAGTCCCATGGGGCTAAAGAGCTAGGGGCAGACCAGAGACCCCGCTTGCGCTTTCTGGATTCATCCTCCGCGGACTCATATCTGCCGCGGTCTTCGTCGGATAGTTCTTTAGCGTACCTTCTGTACCACCATGCCATGCCCGCAAGTATCTGGGCGTGATTCACGTTTAACGTCTTGCCGCAGGTAGCGCAATCGGAAGGCCGCACCCACACCTTCGCAAGCACTCTTCCATTACGGTCATTCTTATGGGTTTCTATGCGCACGTTCTTATTTTCAATAAAAGACGCGAGTTTTTCCTTCGAGGCTTTACCAAACAGTTGATCTGACTCTGGAGCGTCTATACCGGTTAAACGAACTTTGATCTTCTCGTTCTGCGAAGTTTTTATTGTGATCGTGTCACCGTCAATGACTTTAATCACCCTGCCTTCGTAGCTCGAGGGTAGTTTTTGTGTCGGTTTTGGTAAGTATTGAAACAGCGAGCCTAGAACCATTAGACATGCGAGGCCAGTGAAAATTACTTTCTGAGTAGCGTTGGGCATTGAGAGGTGTTGAACATTTTAATAGCTCGCTTTTTAGCATCAATCACAAAGCAGGTGTTAACTGATTCATTGGGACCAGTCTCACGGTATTCCTGGTTACGCAGTTCATTTGTCCCGGCGGACACAAATCGATTCTGGGGTTACCGTGCGAGGGTTTTATAGGCTATGGTTCCTGAATCGCTAAAAAGGAGTGTTGCATGGCATACCTACCTATCGCAGTAGCGCTTGGCGTCGGAATTGCGCTTGGCATCGTCATTCACATTTTCATCACGAATCGCAGAAAGCCCGTTTATCTGGTTGTCAGTGCCGAGGTTAGAAACGAAGAAGCGCTCGAGCCATACCGGCAACAGGCCGTGCCTCTAGCAGAAGCCGCAGGCTTAGAAATACTCGGCAGCGGTGAAATAGAGTTGATGGAGGGTGACTGGGATCACTTTCCGGCTTTGACTTTGGAAAAATTCGATTCCAAAGCGGCCTTACACAAATTCTGGTATTCCCCCGAATATCAGCAAGCAAAGAAACTTCGTGAAGGACATCTTGACGTTCAGTTTATTGTCGCCATCGAAGGAGTATAGCCCCCTTTGCGCAGACCCTACGACCGCCCCTGGCCATTTATCTGTATCCATTGTTCCCGTGCAGGCAACTGAGGGGTATCATCGGGGGTAATCAAACTTGGAACTGTTTCCAGGTCTTTGCACCTTACCTTTAACATTCACATAGGATAGGTTGTTACAAAAAATAGGGACGCCATGAATCCGACGCCAACAGAATATATTCGCCAGACTCGGGAAAGCTACGAAAAACTGGGTTTTGAGCCTTATGAGTGGTTCCATGCTGAAGAAGAACCTGAACTTGCGCCCCTGGCAAAACCACTATCAGAATCAAAACTGGGGCTA
>JABGVY010000090.1 GCA_018645845.1 Gammaproteobacteria bacterium
ATGCGTTAGACCTGGACCTGGGCGATGATGACAGCCCTGAGCTGGGCGATGATGACAGCCTTGAGCTGGACGATGACGATGCGTTAGACCTGGACCTGGACGATGATGACAGCCCTGAGCCAGGTGATGATGACAGCCTTGAGCTGGACGATGACGATGCGTTAGACCTGGACCTGGACGATGATGACAGCCTTGAGCTGGGCGATGATGACAGCCTTGAGCTGGACGATGACGATGCGTTAGACCTGGACGATGATGACAGCCTTGAGCTGGGCGACGATGACAGCCTTGAGCTGGACGATGATGAAGCTATCGAATTTGATCTCGATGACGACGAAGATCTTGACCTGGGCGAGTTCGATGATGACGATGACTTGAATCTTGATGAAGATACATCTTCTAAACTTGATCTTGCCAGGGCCTACATCGAGATGGGTGACAACGACGGCGCCAAGCCTTTGCTGCAAGAGGTTCTCGCCGAAGGCGATGACGTGCAGGTTAGTGAGGCCAATGAACTTCTGGGTAACATATCCGGTAAAGACTGAGTAACCGGTGCCACGGACAGCATTAATCGTCGCCTACAACGGCCAGTCATTCCATGGCTGGCAATACCAGAGCGAAAAAATACCTACGGTTCAACGCGATCTTTCTCGTGCGCTAGCGCTGGTTGCTGATCGCGATGTTGTCGTCCACTGCGCGGGTAGAACCGATACAGGCGTCCATGCTACAAAGCAGGTTGTACACTTCGACTGCGCTGTTGATCGGCCAAACAAAGCATGGGTGATGGGTGTGAACGCGCATCTGGGTGATGACGTTTCAGTCCAGTGGGCTGGCCAGGTTGCAGATGACTTTGATGCAAGACGAACAGCCACCGCCAGGCACTATTTATACCTTGTCCACAACAATCGAATCCGGTCAGCCCTGATGCCAGAATACCTGACACGCGAACGGCGGGTGCTGGACGAAAAAGCTATGGATAGCGCAGCCCAATCATTTGTTGGTGAGGCCGACTTCAGTTCTTTTCGGGCAGCGAACTGCCAGTCGAACTCTCCCATGCGCAACGTTATCAGTGTGGGGGTTGAACGGTATAATGATATTGTCGCCATAGATATCAAGGCGAATGCTTTTCTCCACCATATGGTCAGGAATATCGTCGGGACACTGCTTGATATCGGTGCTGGAGAAAAACCCACCAGCTGGATCGCCGAACTGATGTTAAAGAAGGACAGGACCCTCGCTGGCATCACAGCACCGCCCAATGGATTGTTTCTTGTGAACGTTGATTACCCCGCAGGCGCGGGGATCCCCAGAAGCCCCAGATTGCCTCATTTCCTTCAATTCGTTGCTTTATCCGGTGTTCGGTCAGGTGATCAAAGGAAGGATTAGTCGAGTTGGCGTGGTTTTGCTAAACTCGCCGCCTTCTCAGAACAGGCATTATTCAGGGTGACCCGGACTCGCATCAAAATTTGTGGAATCACTAATCACGAGGACGCTGCTAATGCAGTGGCTTGCGGCGCCGACGCGCTCGGGTTTAATTTCTATCAAGAAAGTTCGAGATATATTTCGCCGGAGCAAGTCGCTGAGATTTGTGCACAGGTACCCGCATTCGTTACCACAGTTGGGCTATTCGTAAACGAACCATTAGACGATGTTAAGCGTATCATAAAGGTATTGAGGCTAGGTCTCGTACAGTTTCACGGTGACGAAACACCTGAATATTGTGAATCGGTGGGGCATCCATACATGAAGGCGTTAAGAGCGACGAAGCGGGACCAAATAGAGATAGAAGCAAAGTCCTTTGAAACGGCTCAGGCGATACTCGTGGACACTGCAACCGATGGACAGTTCGGTGGAACAGGCAAGACCTTTGACTGGGGCATGTTGCCAGCCTTGGGAAAGCCTGTGGTTCTAGCGGGTGGGCTGGATGCAACAAATGTCGGAGCTGCCATAGCGGCCACTCACCCATATGCAGTGGATGTCAGTAGTGGCGTTGAGCTCTCCAGGGGCGAGAAGGATGTTGCGAAAATGAAAAAATTCGTTGATGCGGTGCATTCCGCTGACAGGAGTAATAATGAGTAATCTAGACGGCAACAATGAAAGTTTGTTTGCCTACCCTGATGAGTCGGGTCACTTTGGGCAGTTTGGTGGCAAGTTTGTCTCAGAAACGCTGATGGCGGCGCTACAAGATTTGGAATCTGAGTACTATCGTCTGCGGCAGGACATCACTTTTCAGGAAGAACTTCAGCGAGACCTGTCCGAATACGTGGGGCGCGCTTCGCCTCTGTATTTTGCAAAACGGCTGACGACGCAAGCGGGTGGTGCAAAGATCTATCTGAAAAGAGAGGACCTGAACCATACCGGGGCACACAAGATTAACAACTGTATTGGCCAGGCATTACTCGCCAAGTACATGGGAAAGCCCAGGGTTATTGCTGAGACAGGCGCAGGGCAGCACGGCGTTGCGTCAGCAACGGTCGCTGCCCGGTTTGGCCTTGAATGCCAGGTCTATATGGGCAGTGAAGATATTAAACGGCAGAGTCTTAACGTCTATCGAATGAAGTTATTGGGTGCAGAAGTGGTACCCGTGCATTCAGGGTCAAAGACTCTGAAAGACGCCTTGAATGAAGCGATGCGGGATTGGGTCACTAATGTCGACGATACGCACTACATTATCGGCACGGTTGCCGGCCCGCATCCTTACCCCATGCTGGTGCGAAATTTCCAGGCGATAATAGGTGAAGAGACAAAAAGGCAGTTTGCAGAGCAACATGGCGGTCTACCGAATGCCGTTGTAGCCTGTGTGGGTGGCGGGTCTAATGCGATGGGAATCTTCTACCCATTTCTCGAGGATCGGGAAGTCAGGCTGATTGGTGTCGAAGCCGCAGGTTACGGGCTCGCGAGCGGCAGACATGCAGCGCCCCTGAATGAAGGAGCTGTTGGTGTTCTTCACGGCAACCGAACATACCTTATGGGCGATGCCAACGGCCAGATTGTTGAGACACACAGTATTTCGGCAGGGCTCGACTACCCTGGTGTTGGGCCGGAACATGCATTTTTAAAAGATGTTAGACGAGCTGAGTATGTTGCCGTAGATGACACGGAAGCGCTCGATGCATTCAGGGCACTGAACAAACTTGAAGGGATCTTGCCGGCGCTGGAATCTTCCCATGCGGTAGCTTACGGCTTAAAGCTTGCGAGCAAGATGGACCCGGATGAAAGTATCGTGATCAATCTATCGGGTCGCGGAGACAAAGACATTCCAACCGTGGCCAAGCTGGACGGTATCTCAATTGACTAGAAGCGGTGATAAGTAACATGGGTATGCTGTCTGAAAGGCTCAAATCGTTAGCGTCCAACAATAAAAAAGCACTGGTTGCTTATATCGTAGCGGGTGACCCAGAACCGGGAGTCACTGTGCCGCTAATGCACAGGTTGGTGGAAAATGGCGTCGACGTGATTGAATTGGGTGTTCCCTTTTCCGATCCGGAAGCGGAAGGCCCAGTCATCCAGTTGGCACATGAGCGAGCGTTGGCTCATAACGTTTCTCTGGGCAACTGCCTGGAGATGGCGGCAGAATTTCGTCAAGCTGACCAGGTGACGCCAATTGTACTAATGGGGTACCTGAATCCGGTTGAGACAATGGGATACGAAAATTTCGCAGTCAAAGCCGCGAGTGCAGGGGTCAACGGTACGATTATTGTTAACCTGCCGCCGGAAGAGGCGGTCGATATGTCCGCGATACTGGAATCGAACGACATCGAGCCAGTCTATTTGCTAGCGCCCACAACGACCGATGAAAGGGCCCGGATGATTTGCCAGGCGTCGAAGGGATTCGTCTACTACGTTTCGTTGAAGGGTACGACGGGTGCCGGGAACCTGGACATCAATGATGTTTCTGAAAAGATGGAGCGATTTAAAAAGCTTAGCGAGCTACCCATTATGGTTGGTTTCGGCGTAAAGGATGGCCCAGGCGCGAGAGCTATTGTTCAGGTAGCGGATGGCGCTGTCGTAGGTTCTGCTATTGTCAAATTGATGGCAGAGCACAAAGACGACCTTAAAAAGTTGAGTGACGAGGTAGGGCAGTTCGTCAGTGAACTCCGGGCAGCCATTGACTGACCAGATGTTATCCCTCGACCACTGGCTTTCGTACATCCAGGAAGTGCACCCGGTGGGTTGGGACCTCGGATTAGACAGGGTTAGCGAAGTCGGGCGTCGATTAAAGGTACTGCACCCGGCTGCCACGACGATTCTGGTGGCCGGGACGAACGGAAAGGGCTCAACGTGCGAATTCCTCGAGCGCTTCGCTATGGCTAACGGGCTAAGCGTTGGTAAATCAACGTCACCACACATACACCAGTTTAACGAACGAATTGCGATTGATGGTGTCCCGGTTTTAGACCAGTCCATTGTTCGCGCCTTTCAGGAAATCGAGTCAGCCAGAAAAGAAATCACTTTGACCTATTTTGAGTTTGCGACACTTGCTTCCCTGTACCTGTTTTGCGAGCAAAAAGTCGACGTCGCGATCCTGGAGGTCGGTCTGGGTGGTCGACTGGATGCGATGAATATCGTCGACCCGGATCTGACAATCATCACCCATATTTCCCTGGATCATCAGGACTGGCTTGGCAACACGAGGGCGGAGATAGCGCGGGAAAAGGCCGGCATTATGCGAGCGAAAGTAGGGTGTATAGTGGCAGATCGAGATCCTCCCGAATCCGTTTATGAGTATGCTTTAGAGATAGGCGCGCCACTCTGCATCATCGGTCGTGATTTCGAATCGTCAGAAGATATCGACACCATTTTGCCTCAAGACAGTTTCGACGCGGCACACCAGGCGTCAAAGATGCTGGGATGGGACGTTTCTAGCTCGCAGGAAATCGGACTGACCACGCGCCTCACTGGACGTAGAACCGTCGTGGAAGACAAGTGCAAGGTCTTGCTCGACGTTGCGCACAATCCGGCTGCAGCTGCTAGCCTTGCAGAACACCTGCTCGCGCGCTGGGATGGAAGGGATATACATGCGGTGATTGGTATGTATAAAGACAAAGATATTGAATCAGTGTCAGGGATACTAATGCCGCTATTCAAGACCTGTCACCTGGCAACCGTCGATGAGCCCCGGGGTGAGGATGCAGAACAGCTTTTGCAACGATTATCAGTCAAACCCGTCGGAAATGTAGAGACCTATGTTAACATCAGGGACGCTTTAGATGGGGCGAGGAAAGAGGCCAGCCCGGCTGACCTGATCTTGGTCTGTGGCTCTTTTCCCGTTGTGTCAGGCGTATTGCAACTGTTGACTCAGGCAGCATTAACGAAGCATTAAAACAGGGGTTGGAATCACTCGTCACGTGGATGCAAAACTAAAACAACGCCTGACTGGTGCCGTTATTCTTACTTCGCTTGCGATTATACTGCTGCCGTTGCTGCTCGACGGAACCGAAGAAGACCGAGCTCGTATCGCTACCGATATACCTGCGCCACCTAAAATTGATCTTGAGGACATCTCGGTCCAAGACGTTATGCGGAAGATTGAGCAGATGGAGAAAGCCAGCGAAGCGCGTTTGCCCAAAGAGGTGGTAGACGAAACGAATTATGAGGCGTCGCCTGACCATATACTTGATAAGAACCAGCTGCCTGTCAATTGGAGTCTTCAGCTTGGTAGCTTTGAAAAGGAAGACAATGCCATCCGTCTGCGAGCCCAGCTCAGGGACCAGAACTATCGGTCATACATACTTCATGCGAACACGAATGACGGCGAAATTTATCGCGTGTTTGTTGGGCCCTCCAGTAGTAAGGAAACCCTGGTGGAAATGAACCAGGAGATTGAAGCTAGGCTGAAACTGAAAGGCCGTATCGTACGTTACAGGATTGAAGAAGACCGGGAACAGCTGGGAGGATGACTTTGGCAACTATTGACTGGGTGATTGTCGGGGTGCTGGGGGTATCCACACTGATCAGCATCCGTCGAGGATTTGTCAAGGAGGCGCTGTCACTTGTCACGTGGATTGCTGCTGTCCTAATAGCACGCCTGTTTGCTGGCCAGTTTACGTTAGTGCTTGAGCCCTATATTGAAACTGATTCCCTGCGATTGGGTACTTCTTATCTGGTCCTTTTTGTTGCGACGTTAATGGTAGGGGGAATGGTCAACTACCTGATTGGCGAGTTCGTCAGAATGACGGGGCTTAGTGGTTTGGACAGATTGCTTGGAACGATTTTCGGATTTTCCCGCGGGGGCGTTATCGTCCTGGTAATCGTCGCACTCATGCATTATGTCTTACCAGTAGAAGAAGATGATTGGTACCAGCAGTCCCAGTTCATACCCAGGATAGTCACCGTCATTGAAGAGTTTGGCCCGGTTTTATGGGAACAAGGTGAAGGGTTGCTGGATAAGAATTATGAGATTAGGTCCGATGGCAGTACGGAACCAGTGTTAACCAGCAGTCCTGAACAGGCGGGAGCCTGAAGGAGGCACCATGTGCGGCATAGCAGGAATGGTAGGAAAGGGTGACGTAAGTCACGAGCTCTACGATGCCCTTACACTTCTTCAGCATCGAGGTCAGGATGCAGCAGGAATGGTTACCTGTGATGGTGATCAGCTCAATCTTCGAAAACGTAATGGTCTGGTACGGGATGTATTCCGACAAAACCATATGGACCGTCTCAAAGGCAACATGGGAATAGCCCATGTACGGTATCCCACAGCGGGAACATCCAGTTCCGCTGAAGCGCAACCCATGTACGTAAACTCTCCCTTTGGTATCTGTCTTGCCCACAATGGCACTCTGACTAATGCCAACGAGTTGAATGAAGATCTTTTTCGGTCGGACCGAAGGCATATCAATACCAATTCGGATTCGGAGGTTTTACTCAATGTCTTTGCGCACGAACTTCAGGCTGTGTCGTCGCTTCGAACGTCTCCGGATGAAATTTTTCAAGCGATCAGTCGCGTTCACGAAAGAGCGGTTGGCGCCTATTCGGTTGTCTCCCTGATCACTGGTTACGGCATTGTCGGATTTCGCGACCCCTTTGGCATCAGGCCGCTGGTTTATGGGAAGCGTGAGTCATCAAGGGGTGTCGAGTATATGATCGCATCTGAATCTGTGGTGTTGAGTGTGCTGGGTTTCGAGCTGGTAGCTGATGTTAAGCCAGGAGAGGCTGTCTACATCGAATCCAATGGGAACATTCATATCCGGCAATGCACGCCAACTGTGGCATATAGCCCCTGTATTTTTGAGTATGTTTACCTGGCTCGCCCCGACTCGGTTCTGAACGAAATTTCGGTATACAAGGCCCGTCTTAAGATGGGAGAGAAACTCGCGGATAAAATTCTCAGATTGTATCCGGATAATGATATTGATGTTGTCATTCCTATACCGGATACCAGCTGTACCGCCGCGCTGCCGATGGCCCATAGGCTAGAGGTAAAATATCGGGAAGGCCTTGTAAAGAACCGCTACATAGGGCGAACGTTTATCATGCCGGGACAGGCGGAACGAAAAAAATCAGTTCGCCGAAAATTGAGCCCGATCCAACTTGAATTTCGTGGTAAGAACGTCCTGTTAGTAGATGACTCTATTGTCAGGGGAACCACGTCCAGACAGATAGTTCAGATGGCGAGAGAGGCAGGTGCTAACAAGGTGTACCTGGCTTCTGCTGCTCCGCCGGTGCGCTATCCTAATGTCTATGGCATTGATATGCCCTCGGCGAATGAGTTTGTTGCACATGGCCATACCGAGGAAGAAATAGCGGAATATATAGGCGTAGATTGGCTGGTCTACCAGGATTTGGACGACCTGGTTGAGTGTGCTTCTGGTATTAATTCTTCGATTGAGCGCTTCGATTGTTCAATTTTTGATGGCCAGTATGTGACAGGTAATGTGGGCGATGAGTATTTCAACAGGATTGAGTCGTTACGGAAGGACTCTGCGAAAACTCAGGACCCGGGTAATGCAGAGGTAATCGAGCTGCACAATCAAGGTTAATAATGCGTAGTGTCATACAGGAAACTGTCGATCTTGTCGGCCGGGTAGTGCTTGGAAAAGAACGGCAGATAAAGTTGGCAATTGCCTGTTTGCTGTCTGAAGGTCATCTGTTGATTGAGGACATGCCGGGTATGGGGAAAACCACCCTGGCACATGCGCTAGGAAAGGTATTCAACCTTTCCTACAACCGCATCCAGTTCACGAGCGACATTTTGCCGGCTGATATTATCGGTGCACCGGTGTTCGATAAGGAAAATGGCCAGTTTGTGTTTCATGAAGGACCAATCTTTAACCAGTTGATTCTTGCGGATGAAATCAATAGAACAACGCCAAAGAGCCAGAGCGCTTTGCTGGAAGCCATGGAAGAAAGGCAGGTTACCGTTGACGGGGATTCGAGGCCACTTCCTCAGCCTTTCTTTGTGATAGCTACCCAGAACCCAAGTAACCAGGCTGGCACGTTTCCTCTGCCCGAATCCCAGCTTGATCGATTCCTGATGAGAATTGAGCTGGGGTACCCCGATCCCGTTGCAGAAAGAATACTGCTGCAGGGGCAAGATAGAAGGGTAGTATTAGCAACACTTGGAAATACCATCAACCTGCCGAAGCTGCTCGAACTGCAGGCCCAGTGCAAAGCGGTTAAGGTTTCGGAAGCCCTGTTGGACTATATTCAAAGAATCATCGCCTACACACGGGAAACGTCGGAATTGACCCATGGGCTGTCTCCGCGAGGAGGGATGGCACTCCTGTCCAGTGCCAGAAGCTGGGCTTTCATTCACGACAGGAACTATGTTGTACCTGAAGATGTTCAGGCTGTGCTGCCGTCGGTCGTCGATCACAGGCTCAGGGAGTCCTCCGACTTTACAGATCATGTCGGGTCAGCACTCGCGCAACGATTGCTGGCGAATGTAGATGTGGTTGGCTAAGAGCAATATGCCGGCAGCCACAAAGAAAGAAGGCAAACTTGATGTCTTCTTCAATGAGGCGAAACGCTCCGAAAGATTTAACCGCTGGTTGAGCGATCGGATGCCTCCTGCGAATTCTGTCACCCTGAATCAGCGAAAAATATTCATTCTGCCGACCAGACAGGGGCTGTACTTTGCCTTACTGATCTGTGCCATGGTGATTGCAGGTATTAACTACCAGAACTCATTGATTTTCGCGCTGGCTTTTCTTCTGGTGGGCCTGTTTATGGTGGGGATGCTGCACACTTACCGCAATCTGTCTGGGTTGACATTAGTGGCGGGCAGCACACGTCCGGCCTTCGCCGGTGAGGAAGCTGAATTCACGACCGTGCTTAAGCGACTGGGTGATCGAACCTATGAATCGCTGCAAGTGGGCTGGAATCGTGAATTGATATCCAGGGCTGAACTGGTGCATGAGACGGAAGTTCGGATTCGTTCTTTTGTTTTTGCTGACAAAAGAGGCCGGTTCAATCCCGGGCGAATCATGGTTCAAACGTTCTACCCATTGGGACTGTTTCGATCCTGGTCTTGGGTTGATTTGGATATGTCCACCATTGTTTACCCGAGGCCCATTGCTGGTGTTGAAGTGCCTAGTGCCGTGACTACCAGTGACAACGAGGGCGAACTGGTTCTTCGTGATGGCGCGGAAGACTTCTACGGATTACGTGAATACCAACCGGGAGACTCAACCCGCCATATTGCATGGAAAGCCTATGCTCGTTCCGATACTTTAATGACCAAACAATATGCTGCCTATGCAGATAGGCGAGTGTGGCTGGAATGGGATCACTTCACGGGAGCGGATAAGGAGCGCAGACTTTCTTACCTTTGTTATTGGGTGCTTGCGCTGCAC
>JABGVY010000058.1 GCA_018645845.1 Gammaproteobacteria bacterium
AAGCCGCCCGAAAGTGAGAATTGAAAGCAACTCCCAAGGATGACGATACTTTTCTGTATGATGAAAAAGGGTGTTTATTCTTACTAACCGCAAGGCTGATGAAGCAGAAATATGGTTAATTCTTCTTATACCCGAACCAATACGCTCTGAGACTCATCCGGATCTTCATTCTTAGCCTAAACCGCTTCCCTCTTAAAGAGTATTTTTGTAAACAACGCCGTTTTTCATGACCAATCGAATTGATGGAACACTCGGTGTATCTCTCGGAATCGTTTTGAACATTGACGGAACTGCACCGATCACCGCAAGATCCTCAAGCGGATTCCCATCCACGAGTATCAGGTCGGCATAGGCACCCGGCTCAATGACGCCGAGTTTGTTCGGATACGGATTTTTGGTACCGGTCAACGCCATAAGTTTGCCATTATCACTGGTCATCGCCTTGAGCGTTCTAAGGTTTCCAAATGATTCGCCCCATTGTGTGATCTGGTAGTCACGGAGGTTCCGACTGCTTCTCTTACCGACAACAACAATGTCTGTGCCAAAACCCATGTTGATCTGATAAAGGTTAGCGAGTTTGACCCAGTTGGTTCCATTATCATTGACGCGTTTGGCCTTAAAGTGAGCCGGATTCGCGGGGTTCCCGTAGTATGGATGATCCATCAATTCTTTGGCAAAACCACCGAGTGCAGGAACCAACCAGACATCGGCGTCAGCAACCATCTTGAAGGATTCTGGCTCAACCATCAGGTTGCCATGCTCAATCGAACGGATGCCGGCGTTAACAGCACGTTGAACTGACCTGTCGTGGTAGGCATGCATGGCTCCGTACGTTCCATAGTGACCAGTAGCCAAGACCATCGCGCCGATTTCCTCCAAGGTACCCTGTACAGACTCGATTGGGTCACGGTCGGAGCTGACGCCACCACCGCCCATCATTTTGGTGAAATCAGCACCTCTTGCCAGGTTGTTTCGGGTTGCCTTGAGAACCTCATCGACACCATCAGCCAGAATCGTGATACCTAGTCTCTCCAACGTCGAATCACCAAAATTGGGCGTTACTGCCTCCGAATCCATGCGAAAGTCAGCGTGACCGGATGTTTGACTAATACAGGCACCTGAAATGTACATTCGGGGCCCACTTATGAATCCACTATCTATCAGATTTCGCAATCCCGGTCCTGTCCCGCATAGGTCCCGCACCGTCGTAAAACCTGAAGGCAGGAACTCAGCAATCGCATCTCGGGCCCGGGCGCCAATTTCTTCCCAGGTCATTTGATTAGCACCAGGAACACCCACAGAACTGTCAAGAAATTGCAGGTTAATATGGACGTGGGCGTCAATCAGGCCCGGCATCAAAGTCCTGCCACCACCATCAATCCTCACCGCACTCTTCGGCGCGTCCACCCCTATACCTTTTATCTGATCACCAATCACCAGAACATTCGTTGACTCACTAAGCATCTCAGATAGGCCATCCCAGACACGAACATTATCAATCAGAGTCGCTTCATCCGCCTGGACTTCACTCAGAATAAAGCACAATAGCAACGCGCACAGTTTTCTCATCGATTACTCCTTTTTTGTTCCGCCATGTCTTGCTCCAGTTTTATAAACTGGTTGCTCTTCTTCATTGCCTCAACCATCTCTGCATTGGATAACAGTTCGATGATTTCATAAGACTCAAGCAGACCGGTAGGCATTCGCATGAGATACACCGCCTGAATCACTTCGTTATCGTCAGGTAGCTTGACCGTTATATAGCTCTTGCCATTGCCGAGACCGTAATAGTAACTCAGTATCTCACCACCAAGTTCCGCAAAGGCTTCATCCACAACATCGAGACGGTCAGCCGGTTTACTCATCAGCATCTTCCAGCCCTGCGCCGCTGGCTCAGCGACAAACATAAATGTACGTCTCTTTTCATCAGCCTGCAGAGCCGCAGTCACTAGCAACAAAAATACGCCAATCAATAGTTTCACAAAAGCTTTCCTCGAAAAAGTGGTGCCACAATAAACATACGAGTCTTCACGCAAAAACGCCGAAGGTCTTGTCCATCAGCGCTTAATATCATTCAAATTGAGTACGAAGCTCTGCAACCACAAATTTCGTCGCGTATGTTCCATTTGACTTCCGACACACCGGAATTGACAAGTTTCCCGTCGGCTCTCAGTGCAATAATGCCCAGGCTATTTAGGAGACAAACGTGTTCAAAATCAGTTTTTTCATTAAAAAGGGCGATGACGTTTCCAGCGAGGACTTTCGTAGCTATTGGCTGAACAAACACGCAGACCTCAATATGGCCTACGCAAAGGACATTGGCGTTAAGCAATACATCAAATGCGAGGTCTTGCCTGATCATCCTATGACTATAGCGGGGATGCGCAACTACCAGACCGGGCCAATACGATTTGATTTCGTTGATCACTGGATCTTCAATGATATACAAGATCTCCGTCAGGGCGCCGCAGACCCGAAAATAAAAGCTCTCATGCAAAAAGCATATGACAGCGAAGACAAATGGCTTGATATACCTGCATCCAGCGTCCACATGTCGACAGATCTAGTGCAATTTTTTCCCACAGATGCCAACTCAGTCAGGGCAACAGAAAACGACCCTTACTTGAAAATCTACTACCACGTCCGTGTTTTCCCGCATATTCCTCGCCAGGGTGCCCAACTGCACTGGAACGCATGTCACGGCGGTGAATCCCGGCAACACATTAAATATTCAAAACAGAAGAAATATCTTCAGGCACACAAGATCGATTCAACCTTTGTTGATGAACTCACCGCTTTGCGTGGCTATGAAGATGATCCAACCATCATCGGTCATGCCGAGGGCTGGGTTGGATTAGATCCAGCACCTTCGAGCTTCTCAGAAGAGGAAGAAGCCGCGATCGTCAACATGACGATGGATGATATTGATCTTTTCGCCGACAAGAACCGGGGCAACGTCTTTTTCGCAACCGAGCACTACGTCATGGATGAAACGGTAATCACACGTCCAACGAAAGGCGATAAACCCATGCCGGAGTTCTTTTCAGCGGTTTACTGATCAGCCGTCGTAAAAGTACTAAATCGCCGGACCCGGTCGCATCTTCGACCCATCCGAGAACCTCGAGAATCTAAATCGACTCAAGTCGTAACCCGTCTCGTCGCCCGTAATCAAGTCAGCCATCACCTTCCCTGCACCTGGACCTATGCCGAATCCATGACCGCTGAAACCAGTTGCCAGGAACAACCCCGGACATGATTCGATCGCATCCATTACCGGAACCACATCCGGTGTCGCATCAATCATACCGGCCCAGGTTTCAATGAAAGATACATCAGCCAGTTGCGGGGCATATTTTGCCAGGCATTTGCGGAAACCTGAAAGTGCAATAGTCGAAGCCCTGGGATTGTTGACTCGCCTTCTCTCAAATGGAGAAACGTCATCGCCACTCCAGTGTTTTTTGATAAAGCCCTGTTGAGTCGGATCCCACCCCGGCCAAATGATCAGCCCACTGGCACTTGCCATCGACGGAACAAAATCAAACAAGAACCGGAAGCTGTTGGCGCCCACATGGTGCTGGCAGAAACCGGTTGCAACGGTATAGCCACCATCGTGTCTTCTACGAATACAAACATCATCCAGCGCCCCCGCACCGTCAAAGAAAGATTCAACCGGTTCCGTTCGGGCAACGGTGCCCTTCACCGCTAACTGTGGGGGGCGGACGCCCAAGTTAGAAAGGAACAATGATGACCAGGCACCAGCAGCACAAACCACCACATCAGCTTTCACCCTGCCATGCTCTGTCACTACCGCACTCACCTGCCCTGCCTTGGTCTCAATGACGCGAACGGCACAGTTTTCTAGGATGGTACAACCCTTGCTATGTAACGCTTTGGCAATGGTTGGTACTGCAGTGAACGGCTCAGCTCTGCCATCGCTTGCTGTGTACATGCCGCCAAGCCAGGTTCCTGGTTCTGCCCCGACAAGTTGATTAGCTTCATCGGATGCCATGATCCGAGTATCGAGGTTGTACTTTTTCGCAACGTCCTCTATCCAGTCTTGATAACCCGCCATTTCCTTTTCAGATTTGGTAAGCGCCGTGATGCCTTCTCGGCGAAACCCAATGCCATCGCCCAACTCTGCTTGAAAGTTCTCCCAGGCAGTCGTCGCATCCATCGCAATAGGTACCTCATCAGGGTCCCGCCCCATAGAACGAACCCAACCCCAGTTTCGAGACGACTGTTCACCTGCGACACGACCTTTGTCACAGACAAGCACCCTTAAGCCCCGTTGCACCAAATTCCAGGCGGTACAGATGCCAATAACGCCACCGCCGATGATCGCAACGTCAACGCTGTCAGGCAGGGGATCTTGGAAAGTAACGGGCGAGTTTTCGTGAAACTTGAACATGATTGAGCTTTTCGACGTGATAGTGACTGCGATACTACGCCAGAAATCGCATCTCTTCTTTGCCGTTCAATGCACCAAATTGTCATTTAGCGTATTTCCGCTGTACGCCAATTGCGTAACTTGTAACTGAAAAAGACAAGTCTCGCCGAGCAGGATTGTGAGACTATCTAATGTAAGCTCAGGAACTCGGCAACATCCATGACACTTACAATCGATTTCGGCGGTAAGGTCGCCATCGTCACCGGCGCTGCCCAGGGTATTGGCTTTGCCAGTGCTGAGGCGTTCGCTAAAGCGGGTGCCAGCGTTATTCTGGCTGACCTGCAATCGGAAGTAGCAGATTCGGCCGATAAAATTCGGCAAGCAGGAGGTGATGCACAACACGTTATATGTGACGTCAGCGACAGTGAACATTGTCGTCGAATGGTTGAAGAAACACTAGCGACCTACGGAAGGCTGGATTTCGCGTTCAATAACGCCGGTATTGGTAGCCATGTCCGGCCGGTTGGTGAGGTTGATGACAAAGACTGGCAAAGAGTTATCAATGTTAATCTTTCCGGAGTTTTCTACTGCATCAAGCATCAGGTTCCTGCAATGATGCAGTCCGGCGGCGGCGTTATCGTTAACAATTCATCGGTTCTTGGCATTCGTGCATTGCCGGATAGCAGTGTCGAATACACAGCAGCTAAGCATGGGGTTATCGGCTTAACCCGGCAAATCGCTGTCAATCATGGCGCTGACGACATTCGTTGTGTTGCGGTCTGCCCCGGTCTGATTGAGACATCGCTAGTCGACCCTGATTCTCCCGGCGGCATCAAAGGCGGTGGTATTCCGCCTGACCTAAAGAATTGGTTTCTAGCGAGAACCTCCATGGGTCGGGCCGGCAAACCGGAAGACGTAGCACGTGCCGTCACGATGCTCTGCTGTGAAGAGTCGTCTTTTGTTAACGGAAGTCATCTGATCGTCGATGGCGGCTTGATTCAGGGATAGTCATGACCAATTGGTATTCTGTCTTGAAAATCTCGGGTGCTTATCTGGCATTTTTGATCGGTTCAGGCTTTGCCACCGGCCAGGAGGCCATTCAGTTTTTCGCAGCTCATGGCTGGCATGGGTACATCGCCATTTTTATCATGCTGTTACTACTAAGCTATACCGCGCATTCACTGATGCGCGCCGGAAGACAACAATCGTTGGATACCAATGAGGATGTCTTCCGACATTTTTGTGGACCATACCTGGGTGTTGCCCTGACCTGGTACACGATGATTATGATTATCGCCGTCGCCGCCGTCATGTTGGCAGGTGCAGCTGCCACGCTGGATCAGGCCTACGGGATCCCCGCATACGTGGGCGCTGGTCTTATGGCAGTTCTTGCAATGGCGACCCTGATGTTGGGTTTGAGAAAAATGCTGGATGTCCTGGGTCTCGTCGGGCCGTTCCTGATTTTGCTGACGATTATCGTGGCATCCATGTCCATCTCCGCAAATCTTACATACCTTACAGCCGGTGCCGCGAAATCCAAAGAACTTGAAATTCTTACCGCAACACCCCACTGGCTCTTCGCCGGTTTTGTTTATGTCGGCCTGACTCTACCTGGCGTGGCAAGCCTATTGCCACAGGTCGGTGCAACCATGGAAACCGAAAAGGATATTCGCTATGTAGCCATCGTCGGTCCAGTGTTAATCGGTATAGCAATGCTGATAGTCCTTACCGCTTTGCTTGCGAGTATCGAGTCTGTGTACCAGGCAGAGATACCGATCATGGCATTGGCTAACGGTGTCATGCCGGTTTACGGCTCAATATTCGCTATTGTCATATTTCTTGGCATCTTCACGACCGTGACGCCACTTTTGTGGACCGTTTGCTCCAGATTCGCCGAGGAAGATACAAAAAACTATCGATGGCTGGTTCTTGGGCTAATCCTAACGGCCTTTCTCGGCGCTACAGCCCTGCCCTTTGGCCAGTTGCTCAACCTTATCTATCCCAGTATTGGCTATGTTGGCTTGACGATACTCGCCAGCATCATTATCAAGGACATCAGAGCCCTCATTGCACGCAGCAGGACCATCCCCTAAACTTAAAATTTATTTACTTTTCAGAAAGCTGCGGAGATATGCAAAGCACTCCCACCAGTTTCTACGCCAATCTCGTTGTTGTCAGTGAAGCGCTGAAGCGACAGTACGATCTTGATACCGATGCGATGTTGGCTGAAACAGGGGTTGATCTCAAGGCTGCTGCCCGGGGTGATCAGCGTATTCCTTTCGAGCTGGTCGACCGATTTTGGGCGATGGCGGTTGAAGCAACAGGTAACCCTTCTATCGGTCTTGACGTCGTCGAAGACATGAATCCGGTTGTCTATCGATCATTGGGTGTTGCTCTCATGTGCAGCAGCACACTGCGGGATTTCTTCAATCGATTTGAACGATTTTTCGCGGTCATCTCTACGCTGGAAACCACACATTTTGAAGAAACAGATCTACATGCCGTGTTCACTGATCACAGCCACGTAGACTACTCAAAAGCCACAGTCGGGTGTCATTCAGATGCCTTTGCTGCGTTCGTTATTAAATTTATCCGCCTTGTCTATGAACCGGCTTATGCACCCCTGAAAATAGAACTCGCCTGGACCCCACCGGAGGAATATCACCAGCGCTATCGTGACTGGTTCGGCTGCCCGATTGAATTCGGATTCGATGATTCGAGAATATATATCGATCGAAATGATCTCGACACTGAACTGTTGGGTTCTAACCCAGACATCGCGATGCAGAATGACCAGCTGGCCATGAGTGTCCTTGAGAAAATGCGAAAGCTCGATTTGCCAGAACAGGTCTATGCTCGTCTGATTGACTTCCTACCTGCTGGGGATTGCAGCAGAGAGAAGGTCGCAAGATCTCTGGCGATGAGCGAAAGCGCCTTCCAGAAGAAGCTGAAGGCAGCCGGTACCAGCTACCAGGAGTTGCTTGATGAAACTCGCACTGAGCTCGCAAAGCTTCACCTGTCAGACCCTGACATGTCAGTTGATGAAGTCGCCTACATGCTGGGGTTTTCAGACTGCAGCAATTTTACACGTGCGTTCAAACGCTGGCTGGGTGTTTCACCTCGCGAGTTCCGGAACACAACTTCATAGCCCTATCAATTACCAACGATTTCGCGGTAATGGCTTTTCTCAGTTGGTTCGTAACGAATGGGTTGACCGGGGTATACCTGCTGCACAACTGAGTTATCGACAATGACTTCTCCGCTGACAATCACATAGGGTATCCCTGTCGACGGCGATCCATTCTTGCCCAATGTATATTCGGCATTGTCGGTCACAGCATTGGGGTCGAAAATCGTGATATCAGCGATCAGACCTTCCTGCAGGCGACCCCGATCCTGCATCGATTCGATGCCTGCCTCACCCAGATGTAGAGCCGCCCAAAAGCTAAGCTGTCTGATTGACTGTTCAAGAGGTACACCCTCTTCTCTCCCGAGCCTCAAGACTCTTGCATGGCTACCGGCTGTCCGTGGATGGCCAACAAAATCTTCATAAGGAGAATTCCAGGAAAGATCATTGCCATCGACATCTGTCGTCGGCATACCGTCACTACCAACGATCGCATGCTGTCGCATCAGCCATTGTCTGAGCCAGGCTTTCCTCGGATGCAGAAAAACAACAACGATATAACCAGGATTTTCCGCGCGCTTCTCCTGATAGGTCTGTTCGGTATAAAACTCTCCAGTGGCGGGGTCCATCATCCATGTCTCATATTCTGCCCGCCATTCCTTGAGAAACACTTCTGGTCTTAGAAACTCAGAGCCGATAGGACCTGACCCTGCAACGTACGGATAATACTCAGACCAGACATTGAACCCTTGCTGCCTCGCAGCTGCCAATTTATCTTCGTTTTCCCACCAGCCTTGGTTGTTGTCATGAACCGCCATGAATGGCGCATTCAATGCTAACGCATTGGCTAAGGCTTCAGCCAAACCCAACGTTCCTTCGCTAGGGGGCAAGTTGTTACCAAGGAACCTGACATGGCTGTATGTGCCCCTGCCAAATGCAGCCGCAAGTTTTTGTAGCTCCCACATTTCCTCGGTTGTCACGCCTTCGATCATATATCCAATGGTAGAGCCCAAGCCCAGCCCGCCCTGTTGCAGCTCTTCGTCGAGGCGCCGGACGATATCATTGAGTTGTTCGAGATCAGGCCTGGTCACTGCAAAATCAGGTACACCATTGTTTCTTTCCGCCTCTGCTCTGATCGGGCCGATTCGTTGTGCGTCCAGAGGCTCTTCAAGCTCTAAGCCATCGAGCACGACCATACGCAAATACTCATGAGAGACGGTTATGCCGTAGTTGGTTTGCCACTTTCCTTTCCGTTTGACATACCAATCGTTGATGTTGATGCCTCCGACTTCCAGATCCAGGGTGGTTGTAACACCATCACGCAACATCAACTTACTGCCAAACTGAGTCTGTCCATGGGTGTGGGTATCTATGAACCCTGGGGCTACAACGAGGCCGGTCGCGTCAATGACTCGATTGCCTTTAAGTTGCTTCTTGCTGATCCTGCTGATTTTATCTTCAGAGACGCCAATATTTCGTTCAGCATCCAGCCCTGATTCCGGATCGATGACGCGACCACCCGAAATAACCAGGTCATAAGTCTTGGCACTCACATAAGGCGATATCAAAATCGCCAGGGCTAATAGCGCTATTCGGGACACACAGATCTCCAGACTCATCAACTACGATACCAGCCTAGCAACAGAGAATTACTGGGAACAGGTATTTTCGGCAAATCGATGGACCTGAAACAAAAAAAGGCGCCGAACCCTTTTTCGCATCCAGAGCAAACTCTAGATTTGGGGGGACTATTCTCCTCCGAGGCGGAATCTCGCCTGAACCATAATAGTTCGTGGTGGCTCGAGATAACCAAGATAGGTTGGCACCAGGAATGAATTGAAAAACGACTGTGACTGAGACAGTACTCTTTCATCACCCAGGTTTCTACCAACCACCGCGAGGCTCCAGCGGCCATCTGCTGCTTGAATACCCAGGCGCGCATCAACCTTGGTCCAGGAATCCTGCTTACCTGCTGGCTCAAGTGCTCCATCAGTGTAGTATTCGTCGCTCAAGGAGACGCTCAGGTTCGCAACAAAGTTAATGGTACCGGTCATTGGCATCACAAGATCCGCATAAAGACGACCTGACCAGTCAGGTGCCAGGTGCAGAGTCTTTCCAGACTGATCACAAGGGCTCGTGAGTCCGCTGGTAATGTTACAGGTGCCATTGTCGAAAGAATCGTACTCTGCATTCTGGAATGCCCAGGAGCCGCCGAGTTCGAGATTTTCGGTCGCCGCAAATCGAAGATCCAATTCAAGACCCGTCGAAGTTGCTGTTGCTGCGTTCGTGACATTCTGCACGATGACACCATCTACCGGCGTAAATGTATTGACCTGTAGGTCATCAAACTCTGTGTCATACAGCGCTGCGTTTAATTCCAATCGATCGTCCATCCATCGAGACTTCAGACCAATCTCGAAACCTGTCGTCGTCTCGTCATCGTATTCCTGATCAGAAGGACTCCACGTGGTTGGCGGGTTTCGCTGGGCAGAAGTGAAACCACCACTTTTTGCACTTCGACCACCCTTGAAGTAAATCATCGCGTTGTCATTGACTTCCCAATGAACGGCCAGCTCGGGCAGGAGGTTGTCGCTGCTGCGATCAACTTCGAGCCCAACAGATGCTGGGTTTGTGGAACATAGACCCAGAGTACCTGGCAATGGTGTGTCTACAATCGTTTGTGTCGCAATATAACCCAGAGCACATTCAGTGTCGTACTTTGAGTCTTTGTCTTCATCAGTATATCGCAGACCAGCAGTCACACTCACCGAATCGCTTACATTAAATGTCGCCTGACCGAATACAGAACGAAGCTCAGAGCTTTGATCAAACAAGGATGAAGTATGAATCAGAAGATCCGCACCAAAAGGTCCGAAAGAACTCAACAGCCCGCCGAACAAGGCAGGACCGTATTGAGCCGGTTGATCGTTAGTGGTGTTGTAGTCGTGATAATAGATACCGACCATATAATCGATCTTATTACCCTTGCTACTCGTCAAACGTATTTCGATGGCATCCGATTCGAAGTCTTCATCAACAGACGCGTCAATAAACGCGTCTGAGTTGGTATCCAGATCAACCGTGAAATCAAATTCAAACTCAGAATGCCCAATCATCGCCGTCAAAACATGGTTTTCAAGCTGAATTTCCAGGTTGGCAATGATCGTTTCGAGATCTGTCGTCTGCGTCGGGCACGTATCAGGATTGATACCCGGAACTGTCATTGGCGCGGGGAATCCGCTCCTATCGTTATGACAACCGTTAGAAGATCGCACGTAATTCAAGCGGTTATCATTTGGCTCCGTCACAAGTCCTCCAGCAAAATCAAACATTTCGCCGACATTGCCATCTAGTGTGCGCTCAGCAGATTCGTATTTAACAGTCAGCGCAGCGCTATCTGAAATGTTCCATACCGCACTGATTCGGAAGAGCTCATCTTCGAGGTCGCCTTCATCTTCGCCAGTAAATGAGTTTTCATAGTAGCCATCTCGATCGCTGGTCTTGATCGCCGCTCGAAGACCCAGTCTCTCGCCCAGTGAACCGCCTAATACCAATTGAGCAGATTCGCCACCATACTCGGTTTCAGTATCGATCATAATATCAGCAAAAAACGGATCACCCGGTTGGGTCCTGTTCGTCACAATGCTGATTGCACCTGCGGTTGAGTTCAGCCCATGAACCACTGACTGAGGGCCTCTGGCTACCTCAACACGTGCGACATCGAAGAATGGAGACAGATACATTCTGTTGCGAGGCATATACATGCCATCAATGAACATACCGACTGATTGTTCAAAAGAACGTTCCTGCCCAGAACCCAGACCTCTAATCACAACGGAATTCGACGTGATACCACCGCCAACATTCAGATTTGGTACCGTAGACTGGAGCTCAGCGAAATCTGTGATCCCCATAGCCTCCATGGTTTCACCAGATACGGTCTCAATTGAAAGCGCAATATCCTGCGTGCTTTCCGAGCGTTTGGTTGCAGTTACAATAAGTTCTTCCAGTACAACATCGGCCGATGCTGCAGTTGAAAGACTTAGCAGTAGAGACACTACGAGCAACTTTCTTAAAGCCATAATTCCCCCTTGGGTGTTATTTCTACAAAGTCTAAATGATGACGACTATTCTGATTTGTCATTTAGGTCACGAATTTTATCTAATCGTGTATTAACTAGTTGACCATTTCCGCGTCATCTACAGGACATCAAAACAGGCAAATGACTGGTTTCGAAGACTTCGCGCGATCAGCAAACGACACGCGCGCCATAACCAATTGATTTGCAGGTCTTTTATTAAGCCAAACTCGGCAATGAGTGCACAGTGATATCGGGAAGCTCACCTTCGAACAACTCAACCTCAACAAGACAGCTGTGTGCAGAACAACCCTGGGCAATCGTTGAGGTGCCGACATCTTTTGTTACCGCATTGGGATTACCATGAACATCAACTTCCTGGTTGCCGACCATCTGAGGGTCGTACCAGGCACCGGTAGGTATCTCTATGACGCCTTGTCGGATGTGTTTACTGATCTCTACTCCAACGAGGGTGGCGCCACGATTGTTGAACACTCGCACCACGTCACCACCTGAAACACCGCGTGCCTCCGCATCGCTCGAGTTCATACGCGCCCGCTCTCTACCCTTAATTTTCCGATCAGTACTGGTCCGGGCGTGATCGTACTGACTGTGCAATCTTGTTCTTGGCTGATTCGAAATCAGATGCAGCGGATAATCATGCGCCCTGTCCCCGCCCAACCATTCAGTATGTTCATACCAACTCGGGTGACCGGCGCAGTTGGTATCGTTAAAAGAAGCGATCGTTTCCGAGAAAATCTCAATCTTCCCTGATGGGGTTTGCAGTGGATAGGCCACAGGGTCACGCCTAAACTTCTCAAGCGCGTACTCCGCATCAGGAAGTTGAGAACTCAGATCAATCTGCTCACCGGACCAGAACTCATTGAATTCCGGCAGCTCGATATCAACCCCGGCAGCATTATTCCGGGTATCTTCATAGAGCTGGCGGACCCATTCGGTGGCATTTTTGCCTTGTGTGAACCCCTCTTCAAAACCGAGCCTGGCCGCCAACCCCGCAAATACCTCATAGTCATCCCGAGACTCACCAAAAGGACTGACCGCTTTGCGCATTGGCGTTAGATAGGTGTCATAACTGCTGCCGCCGAAGTCCTCTCTCTCAAGTGTCGTCGTTATGGGGAAGATAATGTCCGCATGACGGGCAGTCGCCGTCCAGAAGGCTTCATTGATGATGATGGTTTCCGGCTTCTGCCAGGCAGAGCGGAGTTCAGACAGGTCCTGATGATGATGAAACGGATTGCCGCCTGCCCAGTAAATGACCTTGATGTCTGGATAGGTCAACGTCTGCCCATTGTACCGATAGGATTTTCCAGGGTTTCTCAGCATGTCTGTATGCCGAGCTACCGGGATATAGGCATTGGCCGGTTTGCCTCGCTGGCCGATTTCCATACCGAGGGCGCCCAGCCTGAAATTCGGAATTTTTCTGCCGCCAAAGCCCATGTTGTGAATACAGCCATAGCCGTAGCCAAGTCCACCACCCGGCTGGCCGATATGTCCCAGCATTGCCGTCAGTGTCGTAATCATCCACCAGGTTTGCTCACCGTACTCCTGACGCTGCAGGGACCAGCTGATGCCCAAAAGACTTCTGTGCTCAGCCGCCTGCCGTGCAAGTTCTTTAATCGTATCTGCTGGGATCTCCGATATTTCACTAGCCCACTCCGCCGATTTTGGGACACCATCGTTGTCGCCCATGAGATAAGGCAGGAATTTCTCGAATCCGACGGTATAACGATCCAGAAACTCTAGATCATGTCGGTCTTCAGCGACGAGCGTGTGAGCCATACCCAACATAATTGCAACGTCAGTGCCTGGTCTGCAGGCGAGCCAGTCGGCATCCAGTTCCAGCAATAAATCGTCCTGGATAGGACTAATGTTTACGACCCTGACACCAGCTTGCTTCAGCTTCATCAGCTGCTCGCGCGGATTATGGCAGCCAATGCCACCGGCATTTACCTGGGTATTTTTTAACGCTGCACCACCAAAAAAAATTGCTGTTCGGCAATGCTCAGCAATCTCTTCAGGACTCGGCGCTTCCCGAACTAATTGCAGCACAGGCATCGCCAGAACGTGCTGAACAATGACTTCAGCCGCAGCGGTTGAGTAACTGTTTACCGAGGTAACGTATCCCCCAAGCAAATCCAGAAACCGATGGACCTGACTTTGAGCATGGTGGAACCTGCCTGCACTCGCCCAACCATACGAACCACCAAAGATACTGTCAGGACCGTTCGAATCGAAAGTTTTTCTTAAGGCCGCTGCCGCGAGATCCAATGCCTGATCCCAGCTAACGGCAACAAACGGTTCCTTGCCCCTGCCCGTACGATCTTCAGAATCAGGGTTGTCAAAAAAACCCTGGCGCACCATCGGCTGAGAAATACGGACCCTCGGGTCCATCGCATCGAGCAACGACTGGCCAATGGCTGTCGGTTCTTTGTCAGCGTCATAGGTTTTTACCGATATCAGCCGCTCACCATCAGTCTCGACAAGATAATTACCCCAGTGAGTACTGGTCGGGTGCGTGTCAGTCATGTTTTCCCGTCTGGCTACTTGAGTTCGAGTTCTGCCTCGACCTCAACTGGAATATTAAATGGCAGACCTGCCATGCCGACCGCAGATCGCGCAGCCAAACCGACCTCTTCACCAAATACTTCGATAATGGTTTGAGAGAAGCCATTGATCACAGGCGTCTGGCCTGTAAAACCAGGCGCAGAGTTCACCATGCCAAACACTTTTACCCAGCTCTTGATTTCATCAAGGCTGCCAAGCTCTCGTTGCAGCGTTCCCATCATGGTCAGTGCAACCCTCTTCGCAGCCTCAACACCTTCTTCAAGTGTGACGTCACCGCCAACCTGACCGAGCGGTTCCGCGATGGAACCGTCATCATTCTGAGGGCCATGTCCGGAGACTATTACTCGTTTATCGATGACTTTCACCATCACAAGCGGTACCGCCACTCCCGGTGGCAGTTGCAGTGGTGGTGGTAACACCAGTCCAAGTTCCCTAACTTTCTGATCCGCTGACATGTTTCCTCCCTATGCTGCTTTGACAAATACCCGATAGTGCCAGTTATCCAACAAGACTCGTCGACGCTGTTCTGCCTCCGACACGTTGATATCTTTGACGTGGCCGTAGCCTTTTATCATTTGTGGAATGCTGGCGATGTCAACCGCTGCGTCAAGGTTGTCTACCCCAAGCTTCTCAATGAGATCTTCGAGTGTCGTCAGATATTCTTCGATAAGACGACGCTCCGTTCTTCGTTCATCTGTGCGGCCGAAAAAGTCGAATGCTGTGGCGCGCAGAAATTTGAATTTCGCCAACAGCCCAAATGCAGGCAGCATCCAGCTACCGAGCGTAATTTTCTTCGGCAGCCCTGTAACTTTATCCCTAGGTGCAATAGCAGGAGGGGACAGATTAAACTCGAGCCGAAAATCACCTTCGAACTGCGCCGCAAGTTTGGCTTTAAATGCAGGGTCACTGTATAGCCGAGCCACCTCGTATTCGTCCTTGTATGCCATCAGCTTGTAGAGGTTTTTAGCGACTGCCCGCGCTAACCGCTCCGAGGCCGGTTCAATCTCCAGCTCTTTCGTCCTGATCCGTTGCACAGCATCGTGAAACTTTTTCGCATAGGCGTCGTTCTGATAGCTGACCAGTTCATTACTGAAAAAGCTCAAAAGTTCATCGAGCGTTTCCGCCGTTTGCTCTTCAGGCATGACCTCGTCATTGGCAACTTCAAGGACTGCATTGAGGTTATGTGCAGCGCGTCTACCCCAGTCAAAGGCCTCGATGTTCCATTCGACTTTGACACCATTCAACTCAATCGCCTTGTGTATGGCGGCCTTTGAGACAGGAATCAAACCTTTTTGCCAGGCGTAACCCACCAGGAACAGATTACTGCCGATGGAGTCCCCAAGGAGCCGGGTTGCGAGACTGGATGCGTCCAGGAACGTTGCATTCGAATTACCCAATCCATCAAGCAGCCTCGCCTCGATCGAATCACTCGGATACTCAAGGTCGGGGTTCAATACAAAATCGCCCGTTATGGCTTTGTGTGTATTCAACACGGCATGAGTATGTTGTGACAGGGTATTCAATGCCTCATCGCCGCTGACCACCATGGCATCGCAGCCAATCAGGAGATCAGCGCCGCCAGCATTCAGCCGCGCAGAGTTAATATTTTCCGGTGATGTGGCGATACGAATATGCGTCATGACTGCGCCGCCCTTTTGAGCGAAGCCCAACTGATCAACAATCGATACACCCAGTTCGTCTATGTGAGAGGCCATTCCAAGCAACGCACCGATTGTGACAACACCGGTCCCGCCAACACCGCCAATCAGAATGCCGTAGCTCTCACCATCTGACAGGTCCGGTAATGTCGGCTCGGGTAACAGCCGAAGCGCGTCAGGGACGTCGCCGATACCACGACCTTTCTTCAACGCTCCGCCATAAACCGTGACAAAACTAGGGCAGAACCCCTCGTTGCATGAAAAGTCCTTGTTACAGGACGACTGATCGATACTGCGTTTCTTGCCGAACGCAGTATCGATGGGCAGAACAGAAACACAGTTGGATTTAACACTGCAGTCGCCACAACCTTCACAGACCCGATCGTTAATAAACATCCTTTTCGCCGGATCGGGAAACGTCCCGCGTTTGCGACGTCGGCGTTTCTCGGCGGCGCAGGTCTGGTCGTAAATGAGAATCGTCGTACCTGTTATCTGCCGAAGCTCACGTTGAACATAATCCAGATCAGAACGATGGCTGATGGTTACGCCCGGCGCGAACTGGCTCCGGTCATATTTGTCGGGCTCATCGGTCACTATGGCGATCCGTTTGACACCCTCGTTGTGAACCTGGTGGGATATCTGGGGGACCGTTAACGGACCGTCGACCGGCTGACCACCAGTCATCGCCACCGCATCGTTGAATAGGATTTTATAAGTGATATTGACACCCGCCGCCACTGCGGCACGGATCGCAATCGAGCCTGAATGATAGTAGGTACCATCACCCAACTGCTGAAAAATGTGATCAGTTTCGACAAAGGGTGCCTGACCAACCCAGGGAATACCTTCTCCGCCCATTTGGGTGGCATAACCAACATCCCGGTCCATCCAGTAGGCCATGAAGTGACAGCCAACACCGCCATTTGCCCGACTGCCTTCCGGAACCCTGGTCGATGTGTTGTGCGGACAACCAGAGCAGAAGTAAGGCATCCGGTTGATTTCCGCAGGTGGCCGATCAATCGCCTGCTGCTCTTTTTCCGCAAGGAATCGAAGACGCTGATCCATGTCTTCTGACTGATGAAAGTAACCTATCCGCTTCGCAATGACCCTGGCGATCTTGTCAGCATGCAGGTCGCCAACATCATCAACGAGTAGTTCCCCTGTCTCATCATGACGACCGACGACTCTGGGTCTGCTCTCCATCGTATAACAGGTCCTTCGAATCGCATTCTCGATCTGCTCTCTTTTGTCCTCGATGACAAGAATCTCTTCCAGGCCTTCGGCAAACTCCCTGTAAGTTTCGTTATCAACGGGAAAAGGCATCGCGACTTTTAAAATTCTGACACCTAGCTGCTGCAGGCGATTTTCATCAAGACCGAGTTCATTTAGAGCCTGCAGCGTATCGCGCCAGGTCTTACCCATTGCAGCAATGCCGAACCGTGCATTACCTGAATCATGGGTCACGCGATTAAGCTTGTTGGCCCGCGCAAAGGCCACAGCTGCTGGAAGTTTGAATCGCCTGATGCGGTTTTCCTGATTGAACCACATGTCGCCATTTCGAGAATTCACGCCATCTGCGGGAAACTCAAATTCCGGTATTTCAATTTTCAGGTCATCGTATCCGGCTCGAATTGATGCCGCGGTTTCGATAGTTTCGGGTAAGAGCTTGTACCCCAACCATGCCCCTGAAAATCTCGACATGGCAATCCCGTACAGCCCCATGTCCAGCACTTCCTGGATATCTGCCGGGTACAGAACAGGCATTAACAGGTCTTCGAACAGTAGTTCCGAATGGTAGGCATCGACAGTCGATCGCATGGCGGGATCATCTCCTGCCAGCACGAGCACGCCACCATTTTTCGCGGTACCGTGATAGTTCGCCTGTCTGACGGCATCAAGACTTTGATCCAACCCAGGGCCTTTGCCATACCACATACCAAAGACACCGTCGTACCTGGCATCATTGTGATAATGAACCTGTTGGGTACCCCATACTGCCGTTGCCGCCATATGTTCATTAACAGCTGGCCAGAAATTGATATGGTGAGATTCGAGGTGATCCTTGGCACGCCAGAGTTCTTGGTCGATTGTTGTCATCGGGGAGCCCCGATAACCTGAGACGAAACCTGCAGTATTGAGCCCCTGCGCCTCATCACGTCGCCGCTGAACCAACATCAGCCGGACCAGTGCCTGCGTACCCGTGACATAGATACGACCGTCATCAAATGTATAGCGATCGTCGAGTGTAACTGCCAGGTTGGTCATAAGGTTGATCCTGTCGGTTCAGTTTTCCCAGATCAGATACTAGAGCTATTAGCGCTGAAAAAACTTGTCAATTCGTGCACCCCGTGAGTCAGAGATCACATGGGCCAGTAACGGACGATTGTGGTGCCGACCGAAACTTCATCACCGGACGCATTATCTCTCCAGGTAAAATCATAATAGACAGCGAACCCCTCGCTCCTTACCTCGGCTTTCTGAACCACGAATTCGAGAACAATTTCCGCACCTGCCCTGAGCGGGCCAATAACGCGGAATCGATCAAGGCCAAGGAACAACGCCCTCAGCCCTTCAAGCTGGACTTCCCGGAAGTAAGCCGGGTGTATCAGCGTGATAGTCATTGTTCCAGGGGCAATGATGCCACCAAAGGCTTCTGTCGCCTGCTCCTCATCGAAATGGAACCAGTCCATCTGATCGATCGACGTGCAAAACGCGTGGATCATTTCTTTCGTGATGGCAATGGGGTCAGATTTAAAAAGCAGTTCGCCTTCTCGGGCAACAAAATCATCGTAACTGGAGATGCTAATCATGACTGGCTGCACGTCTGATACGCGTATGATCAACATCAGATAAAGTTGCTGCACCGAGAAACACCATGTCCCGCTCGACCTCCGATCGCAACAATGACAGTGCCCTTTCAACTCCGCGCTGACCACCAGCCGCCAGTGCATAACAATTGGTCCTGGCACCTGTGCAGGCTGTCGCACCGAGTGCGACTGCCTTCAATATGTCGGTGCCGCGCCTGATACCACTATCCAGAATGACTTCAATTTTGTCGCCGACTGCATCAACAACCTCGGGCAACATTTCAATCGTCGCTGGTGCCGTATCGAAGTGGCGAGCACCTTGATTGGATAAAATGACCGCGCTGACCCCGCAATCGACCGCTCGCCGGTTGTCCTGAACACCGACCAGCCCTTTGACTGCGAAAGGTCCATCCCACTGACTTCTGATCCACGCCAGGTCCTCGAACGTGATGTTGGTGACAAGCTGTTCACCCAACCAGTTAAGGTCACCAGGCTGATCCATGTACTTGTCGTAGAGACCGAATCCGGGAAGAGGCAAAGTTCGAATAGCCCACCAGGGGTGACTCATAATCGACAGCCAGCCTTTAAGAGAAAAATTGGAAGGCAGGCCAAACCCGCTTCTTGCATCGCGTTCACGGTTTCCATGTATAGGGTTATCAACTGTGACGATAAGCGCTTTGTAGCCACAATCCTTAGCCAACTGAATCATATCTGCCATGACTTCACGTGATCGGCAGGGTTGCATCTGAAAAAACCGAGGCCCCTCATTTGCTGAAGCTGCTATATCTTCAGGCTGAGTGGTGGTGAATCCGGACATACTATAGGCAGTGCCAAGATTATGCGCGGCGCGGGCCATACCAATTTCACCAGCCGGATGCAGGTACTTCAAACCACCGGCCGGGCCTACAAAAAAGGGCCATTCAAGTTTTTGACCGAGAACTGTAGTCGAGGCATCAACCGCGTCGACACCGCTGCAATAGTGCGGTATCAAATGGTATCGGCCGAATTCCTTCTGGTTAGCCGCAAGTGTTACCTCATCATCACAACCACCATCGATATGATCGAAAATGGGAAACGGCAGCCGTTTCTTCGCCAATGACCGCAAATCCGAAGGATTCACGCATTTTCGTAGGGCCCTGGGCCAATCGTCACCTGCTGCGCTCAAACTGTCTTCTCCTATCTAATGCCACGCAGTATCCAGTAAAAACCACTTATTATCCGTTATCAATTCAAGAAGATCACAAGTCCTGACGGGCAGATATATCTTTGCCTTGCAGCGCCCGGATATGGTCAAATCCCCAATGAGAGAGCATGAATCTATGATTGCCCCGGAATATTCAACAATCGGCCCCATCGGCACCGTCATTGCACAGACGTTGCAGGCTGAAGGTATTGATCCAGCGCCTTTGTTCAGCAAAGCCGGGATTGATGTCACAGGCCTTAGCGATCCCAGGGTAAGAATGCCTGCGGATTCCTTTAAAAAGCTGCTGGAGCTTATTGAAGAGACGAGTTCTGACCCGGCCATAGGGCTCACCATTGCCCGTTTCATCCACCCGACCACGTTTTACTCCTTAGGTATTGCGATGTACTGCAGCGATACGCTTGGTCAGTACCTTGACCGATTCATCAAGTACTACCGGGTAGTAAC
Organism: Gammaproteobacteria bacterium; assembly: GCA_018645845.1. Classification (GTDB taxonomy): domain Bacteria; phylum Pseudomonadota; class Gammaproteobacteria; order Pseudomonadales; family Azotimanducaceae; genus UBA9659. The sequence goes on from JABGVY010000058.1 coordinate 20,293, forward strand.
CACCAATAATCGCCTTGAGGGTAAAGTCGATGCTGATGGGATCTACCACCTAAGAGCTATCAGTTCGACCAATCAGACGTTCCCAGGATCACGCGAAGACGGTATCGCTTCATTTGTAACCACCATACTGCGACTTGCTTTGCATCACGAACTACCCCTCATCAGCGTCAAGCTTGCCAGACCAACACCGACGGGTGTCGAGGGCCTTTACGAGAAATTTTTTAGATGTAGCATTGAATTCAATGCTGAACACACTGAACTCGCCTTCCAAGCAGACATGCTCGAGGAAGAACTGACAAGCGCCAATCCGGAATTGGCGGAAATGTATGAACAACTCACCATCGAGTATCTCGACAAGATCGACCGGCTTGATTTTCCATCCCGGGTTACCAACGAACTCATCAGACTTTTGCCAACAGGAGTTTCTGCCAAAGAAAAAGTGGCCGAGGCGCTAAACATCAGCACACGCACGCTTTACAACAAGCTCGAAGCCAGCGGTACAACCTATCGTCAGGTACTCGACACCACCAGACAACAGCTCGCCGAACAATATATTCATCAGGGCATTCCAATTTACGAGATCGCCTACCTGATTGGTTTTTCAGACACCGCCAACTTTTCTCGAGCTTTTAAGAAATGGGCTGGTGTTTCACCGATGGGATATCGCAATTCGATTCTGTCCGAGACACAAGACTAGCAACTTGCCGTTTTTGACATAGGCTCGTTTTTTCACGAGGTTTAACCTGTCTCAATCTCAATCTCAATCTCAATCTTAAAATAAGTTATGCCGCGCCCAACCGACGTATCAATACATGATCCGCTCCACCAGAGCCCCGGCTATGCTGACCTTGTAATGCAAGGCTTGCGTCGTTGGCCTGATCGAGTGGCCGTAGTCGATGCAACAGGCTTAACTCTGACCTACGAGGCACTGGAGCAACGAATTTGGCAGTTTGCAGACGTTCTCGCTACCAACGGTTTACGAAAGGGGCAAGGACTGGCTCAGCTGGCCTCCAATCGAATCGATGGATTTGTCACCATGATCGCTGCCATGGTACTGGGAGCCAGATACACTCCGCTCCATCCCATGGGGTCTCTGGATGATCAAAGATTCATCTTGAAGGACGCGGAGATCGCAATATTGGTTGTCGACACAATTGGTTTTGAGACAAGAGGTCGTGACCTGGTCGACAGTGCCCGGACCGTACTCAGTCTTGGCACGTGCGATTACGCTGCCGATTTAGTCGATATCGCAACGTCGGTGACTAACCCCGCACGATTGAACGCCTCCAGTCCAACTGATATTTGCTGGTTGACCTACACAGGTGGAACCACAGGTCAGCCAAAGGGTGTCATCCTGACCCAGGCCAATATGGCAGCGTCCTGCCTGATATCTGCTGCAGAATGGGAATGGCCGGAGCAGATCAACTATCTAGCTTGTTCACCCATCAGCCATGCTGCCGGTTTTCTGGTCGCACCGACATTGTTGAAAGGCGGCACGATTACTTTGCTACCGGGATTTAACCCCGATAGAATCATCGAGCTGATCGAGGGCGGTATCAATACGCTGTTTCTAGTGCCAACGATGATTTATGCATTGCTGGATCATCCTGGAACGCAGGACGCTGATCTCTCAAATCTGGAGTTACTGGTCTATGCATCGGCGCCGATGTCGCCGCCGCGACTGCGAGATGCCTTACATCTTTTTGGCCCTGTGATGATGCAATGCTACGGCCAGACCGAGAATATTCACCTGACCGTGATGCGAAAATCTGAACACGATATTCTAAAGCAAGAGCGCTTCCTCTCATGTGGTCGTGCACCTGCTGGTATGCAGACAGAAATCCTTAACGAAGATAACCTACCTGTTCCCGTCGGAGAAATCGCCGAGGTTTGCGCTCGCGGCCCTTCGGTCATGTCGGGCTATTGGAAACAGCCAGAGGCTACGCAACAGACACTAGATAACGGATGGTTACGTACCGGGGACCTCGGACGAAAGGATGAAGAAGGTTTCATCTACCTTGTCGACCGGGCCAAGGACATGATCATCTCTGGTGGTTTCAACGTTTATCCGAAAGAAGTTGAAAACGTACTCCACAGCCACCCTGCGGTCTCAAACAGTGCCGTCATTGGGGCTCCCGATGAAAAATGGGGTGAACGCGTTGTCGCCTTCGTCGTACGAAAAACCGGCGAAACTGGCAGCAGCGATGATCTGATGGAACTGGTCAAGGACAAAAAGGGATCGGTACAGGTACCCAAAGAAATCCACTTTGTAAATGAACTACCTTTAACATCACTAGGTAAAATCGATAAACAAGCCCTTCGTACCGGCTTTTGGCACAACCAGGAACGAATGGTAAATTGACAACTGAAATTGAAAGCGAGAAGACAATGAGCGATACAACGGTAAGCGAGGAAGAACAGGCAGAAATTGACCTGCTGGCTCGATTGGAGGCTGGAGAACTTATCGAGGATATGAATGAGTTAACACCTCGATATCGAGCAATCCTGCAACGCACTCTTGAGATCGCGGCTCAGAGCGAAGTAACCGTCTTGACCTGGGCCTACACCGCCTTCAGGGTTGCCCCGGATATCGGTGCCAAGGTCGCGTTATGTGGCACGATTCAGGACGAAGTTGGCCACGCCCACCAACAGGGCATGTTGTACGAACGATTCGGCGTCGATATGCAGAAGCTGGCATTTGAAGCGGACCCACAAAAATACTGGTCCTTGCCTATCATGGAATTCCCCGTCAGAAACTACGCGGAGTTCGTTGTTGCCCAGGCATTCCTCGATCGTGCCGGTAGATTCACCACCTGGGATCTGGAACTAAACTGCAGTTTTGCCCCCTACCGCCGTACGCTAAAGAAAATTAATTTCGAAGAGGCTTACCATTTTAGACATGGCGCCATGTGGACTGAGTATTACCTCAACCAGACCGAGGAAACTAAAAAGCTCGTCAACGATGCGGTCCGATGGATCTTTCCCTGGGGTTATCACTGGTACGGCCGCCCCGATCACCTCAAAGGACACCCGGATCAATTGACCTATAAGGTACGCGCCTGGACCAACGACACCATGCGAGAGAAGTGGCTGAAATCAGCCGTCATATTTGCCGATCGAATTGGTCTAAATGTACCTGCCCGATTTAATGAAGAGTCAGGTGACTACGAAATTACCGATATGCCCTACCCAATGACATTCGACTCAGATGCCCACGACTGGGAATGGGAAGAAACCACCTGGGATCGTGCTATTGGCAACTTCAAGACCGGTGGCCCTATGCGACCAGCCTGCTATGAACGGCTGCAGCGCGAAGAGTGGGGTGCCAACCTGTGGTAACCATTGAAGAGGTCAAAGCTGCACTCGAAGAGGTCTACGACCCTCACATGAACGTCAGTCTGCTAGATATGGGTATGGTTCGACGCGTGGAGGTCTCCGACCAAGGTAAGGTCGATATTGGTCTCGTCTTCCCCTGCGTCGGATGTCCAGCATGGGACCTGATTCAAAATGATATCAAACAAACACTATCACCCATGGAAGGAGTAACACGGGTCAAGGTAAGTGTCGAATGGCATCACGCCTGGAATCGCGACGACATTAAACCGGAAGCACGATTGATCGCCAAGGAACATGGATATGTTATCTAAGGAAATGCACGAATGAGCATAGTAAGACGTAAAACAGCATTGCCAACAACCGAATACGACTACTACGAGGTTTTTGCAAGAGAGAAGCTGGATGGTCCTCTGGCTCATATTGGTTGCTTAAGCGCACCGAATGCCGAAATGGCGACTTCCCAGGCTCGGTTGGTGTATTCCGAAAAACCATGGGTTGAAATGTGCATGGTCAGAAGGGATCAGGTCGTTCAGATTATTTCCGTCAATGAAATTCCTGGCGTTGCCTGACCGATGATCAGACCAGATATCGAAAATCAGAATCCATTTAATGAACGCTACGATGGTGAAATTGAATGTCCCTGGTGCAAATCGCGCAACACCCATGTCATCAGCCCATTCGGTGGAACCGTGTCTGAGGTTTCTATGCAATGTGGCGATTGTAAGAGCACATTTGGTTGGATGAAATGGCAGGGCAAGTTGCCTGACAGCGAATAGGAGAGAAAATGCTGGAACAGAACAGAGATAAATTTATCGCGGAGATGTTGTGCATAGCAGACACTGACTGGGTCCTCGGCCACTGGTACATAAAAGTCATGTTAAACGGCCGATCACTGACCGATTGCACGGCATTCGCCGGGATGGCACAGGACACCTTGGGTCACGCGCGCGCGTTATTCAGGTTTCTTGAAGACGAAATGGACCTCCCAGAACATCAGCTAGAGTTCGGTCGAGGACCTAGCCAGATTCACGACATGGAAATGCTTTCGGCCCCACCCGAGAACTGGGGTGATTTTCTTATAACTACCTTTATTGCCGAAGGTGCAATCTGGCAGATGTTGAACACATTTAGAGCCAGCGCACACCCAGGCGTAGCGGGTATGGTGACTCACTTTGGGAAAGAGCTCTATTTTCACAGGCTCGGCCTTGAAGGTTGGCTAAAATCGGCCACCGATGAAGCCAAACAGGATATGCGAGACGCAATGCAGACTCGTCTACCTACCGCACTACGCTGGTTTGACGATCAAGCTCGCTCTGACAGTGACGATCTGCGTTCCTCTGGGATTCGCTCATCCTCGGTCGCAGAGGCAAAAATGGCTTTCATTGAGACTACGATATCAAAGCTTATGGCCGCTCTTGATATGGATGATACATCTAGCATCACACCCATCGAGCAGGTTGATTGGGATGCTTTAAGGCGCAAGACACGAGGCAGTGAGCTGCCTGCAACGCTTTGGGAGTTCATGATTCCTACGGATGAAGATACCGTCATTCTCAGGCGACCTCTCGCTGTCAGCGTCGACGACAATCTGGATCTGTTCGATCGCGAAGAATACTCTCAGGACGACTAAGTACCGTTACTTTCCATTCATGGGAGATCGGTGTAGATTTCTTTCACTGAATGCTACTTGAAACCCATGCTTCCTCAGAATTCTGGAACGTCAATCTCTTCAGCATCACTGCAAGGTGTCATCGACACCCTGCGTTCACTAAATCTGAATATCGACGAGTTGCTGAGCGCAGCCAATATTGACCGTTCAAGCGGCCTGCAGGATCGTAGAATCCCGCAATCCACATTTAACAATCTGATTAAGAAAATCGCCCAAACGGACCAAGGCATGATGTTCGGCATCAAGTTCGCTGAAAATATTCACGCCACGACCTATGACTCGTTTGGTGTGCTGTTGGTTTCGTCAAAAAACCTGCGCGCTTTTTGTCACAACTCTGCCCGCTACTTTGCATTCGCAAATACGGGTCGGAAGTTGATCTTCGACGAATCCAAAGGGCTCGCATCCCTCAGCTATACCGTAACCGATGGCGTAAGTCGCGACGAAAGGCATAACTTCGTTAATGCCTCCGGCTGGTTGGCGACCTGGCTCAAACTCATGAGAATGGCAAGCCGTCCGAATTACACACCGGCCAAAGTGACTTTTAGGTCGGTGGAACCGGAGTGCGCCAATGAAATAGGTCACTACGTCAATTGCCCCGTTGAGTGGCAATCAGAATCTGATTCAATGTTCTTCAATCTAGATTTAGATTTCGAGACGCTCCTACCGGGTGGTAATGCGGAACTGGCGAGACGGAGCGAGAGTCTTGTGTTTAACCAAGTCAGGGAGCTCGGCGTTATTGACCCTGTTAACTCAGTCCGCATCGCGTTGTTCGAATTGCTGCCCAAAGGTGACACTTCATCCAAATCAATTGCAGAGTATCTGGATATCAAAGAATCGACGCTGCAGCTAGGCTTAAAAAAATGCGGCACGAATCTCACAAGAGCAATCAGTGACACCCGACGAGAACTGGCTGAAGACTACATACCGCGCGTTGACCTAACAATCAATGAAGTGGCTTATATGCTGGGTTTCAGCGATTGCAGCAACTTCGCCCGAAGTTTTCGCCGTTGGACGGGCAAGTCGCCAACGGAATACCGCCAGCAGTTTCACAAAACCTTTAGGCACTAGGCAATTGCCGGTTTTGCCATGGGAATAACCCGAACCATAAATGAACATGGCCCAACACATTCGAGGATATTCTCCATGACAAGATCGATGGTTCTTCGCGCACTCTGCCTGATCACGCTCACAGTATCGTTCGCTGTTCAGGGCGACATGCTGATTAAAAATGTTCACGTATTCGATGGGCGATCAGACACATTGTCAGAAAACGTCGATGTGCTGATCACCGGTACTACCATTTCCCGGATTGCCAAAGACATCTCAGGAACCGAGGATATTGTAACGATCCAGGGTAAAGGCATGACTCTGATGCCTGGTTTGATCGACAACCATGTCCACCTCAGCCTGACAGGTGCAGGTCTTCACGATATGGAAACTAACCAAACATGGGAGGATATTGCGATTGCCAGTGTGGCCATGGCAGAAATGTATTTGAACTTTGGTTTTACCACGGTCCGAGACATGGGGGGTGCCAATGCCGGGTTACAACGTGCAATCGATAAAGGTCTTATCAGCGGGCCAAGAGTCTACCCTTCAGCAGCAATTATCGGCGCTCGAGGTGGGCACTCGGACTGGGCCGTTTTTTCATCACCGCCGGGACAGAAAAGCCAGGTTGAACGACTAAACATGACAGCGGAAGTTGCCGGCGCTGACCAGGTTCTGGCTGCGGCCCGCAACAACTTCCGGATGGGAGCTTCGCAATTAAAGCTTATGCAGACCGGGGGGGTCGCATCTCATTTCGACCCATGGCAATTGAATGGATTGACTAAAGCCGAGATCGCGGCTGCCGTTCAGATCGCCAACGATTATCAGAGCTATGTTGGTGTGCACTCATACTCCAAGGAAGCAATGTTAAGAGCGCTTCGAATTGGTGTAAAAACCATAGAACACGGATTCATGTTTGATAAAGAGATTGGACAGGTGATGAGGAAGAAAGGTGCCTACCTCGTCACCAACCTCACGGCTTTCTCACCTCTTCTGGCGAACGTCGCTGCAGTGCAAAACCCAAAATCAGCCAGGAAACTCAAGACCGCCCAGGCATCTTTCGCCGGTTACATCGAAAACGTCATCAAGCATCAACCAAAACGTGGCTTCAACACCGACTGTGTCGGTGATGCTTTTTCCTGCCCTAGACAGATCACTTACGAAATCTATTTGAATGGTCACTTTTTTGGCAATCATCGGGCATTGGTTGCGCTGACGTCCATAGGTGGCGAAATCGCCGCTCTTAGCGGCCCACTCGTTAACCCCTACCCTGACACTAAGCTTGGCGTCATTGAAGAAGGTGCAACGGCAGACCTGCTACTGGTTGATGGTAATCCTCTGGAAGATCTAGGCGTCATTGGCGCGGACGAGAAATGGTTTACCGCCCCGGAAAAGGACGGCGTCGAGACCATCCGCATCATCATGAAAGACGGCGTCATTCATAAGAATAGTTTGTAATGGGTCCACTCGAAGGCATCAAGGTTGTCGAATTTGCCGGGCTCGGTGCGGCTCCGATGTGCGGCATGATACTGGCGGATATGGGTGCTGAAGTTTTCCTCATTGATCGAAAATCCGAGAAAAGCGCTGAAGCCAGTATGCATATCAAAGACCGGGATATGCTGAATCGGGGCAAATACCAATTGGCTGCCGATCTAAAGCAATCGAAAGATTTGACGTTCGTTCTTGATCTGATCGCAAAATGTAACGTCGTTCTTGAGTCATTCAGGCCCGGTGTCATGGAACGACTCGGCCTAGGACCCGATATCTGCCTTGAGAAAAATCCATCACTCGTTTTCGCCCGCATGTCCGGCTGGGGTCAGGATGGACCACTGGCGATGGCAGCTGGGCACGACCCGAACTATGTCGCATTAACAGGCGCGCTTTACCACACAGGTGGTGCTGATGGTGTGCCTCAATCACCTGCCACCCTGCTCGGCGATGCTGCCGGTGGTGCAGGTATGACGGCGATGGGCATCTGCGCAGCGTTAATACCTGCGATCCAGAAAGGTACCGGACAGGTTATTGATGCGGCCATCGGTGAAGGCACCAGCTACCTGACAACACTTGCCCGAAGCCTTTATTACGTGGGCCAGATGACCAATGATCGAGGCAACAGCTGGATGGAAGGCGCCGCGGCCTGGGGCCGAGCCTATCGCTGCAGCGACGATAAGTTCATCACGCTTCTGCCTGTTGAAGGCAGGTTCTACAAAACTTTCCTGGAACTAATGAACCTGAACCAGGACCCCCTCTTCTCAGTGAGTCATCAATACGATGCCAGCCAATGGCCGGCTCAGATAGCTAAATTGGATTCAGTTTTTGCAACCAGATCACGTCAGCAGTGGTGTGACTTACTCGAGGGCACCGATGCCTGCTTTGCACCTGTTCTGAGTTATGACGAAGCACCTCAGCACCCTCACAACCAGGCAAGAAACAATTTTGTCCAGGCTGGAGAAGACTGGTATCCCGTACCCGCACCAAAGTTCGGCGTTACTCAACCAGAACCAGATTGGGATTGCGATGCAACAGCAAACGCTCGTGAGGCACTCGATCGACTGGGTTTTGATGATTGCGCAGTCAATACCGTTGTAGATTAAGGCAAATTTATGGATTTCTCCCTGACTGAAGAACAACAGATGATCGTCGATACGTTCTCCAAATACGCCGAGAACGAGATCAAGCCATTAGCCGAAAAATATAGAGACGAGCTGATCCCCAAAGATATTGCACTCAGTATTCAGAAGGATCTTCTGCAGTTCGGTGTGGGTGTTGGCGTTGCCGCTGAAGAGTTTGGTGGTATGGGGCTGGATACGAAAACCATGGGTCTTCTGCAGTTCGAGCTGGCAAAAGTATCACCCGATATAGCCATCACCTCCCTTATTCAAATGACAGTCAGCAAACTCTTCTCCTGCGTGCCGGAACATCTGCGAGCCGACTACATCGATCCTGTCCTCGCTGCAGAGAAGATTGGCTGCGTCGCGATGTCCGAAGCTGGCGCCGGTTCACAAGTTACCGCTGTCAGTTGCCGAGCGAGAGAAGATGGCGATGACTATGTCATTAACGGAGAAAAGCTCTGGATTTCGAGCGGCGACTACTCGGACTTTATATTTCTGCTGGCGCGATTTAACGACGACCCAGTCGGCGGCCTTGGCCTCATCCTGGTGGATCGATCCCACGGCTATGAGACAACCAATATCAAGAAGATGGGTCTCAACAGCCAGTCGACGGCACAGGTCTTTTTTGATGACGTCCGGGTGCCCAAAACCAATTTGATGCTAGCACCGGGAAAGGCCATGAAACGTCTGCTGATCCTGCTCGCAAGTTCGAGGCCGATCGTCGGTCTTATGTCTCTTGGTATCGCAGAAGCCGCCTTAAACGAAGCCGTGAAATACTCATTGCAGCGACACCAGTTCGACAAGCCCATTGCCGGTCATCAGTTAATCTCGGCAAAACTCGGAGAGATGGCGACCAAGCTTGATGCGGGTAAGCTCATGGCATTCAGGGCACTGGACACCATTGACCGGGGGCAACGATCAGACGTTGAATCCGCTATGGCAAAATGGTTTGCGACAGAACTCGCCTGCGAGATAGTCAACGATGCAGTCCAGATCCATGGCGCTAATGGCATCACAAAAGAATTTCCCGTCGAGTACATGTATCGCTCCGTCAGGATCTTTCCCTTCACAGAAGGTACTACTGAAATTCAGAAACTGTCCGTCGGCCGATCACTCACCGGCGTAGATACCTTTTAGGAGAAGACCATGGATTTCAGCCTGACAGAAGACCAACAAATGATGGTGAACACTGCCGAGCAGATTGCTGAAAAGTTCGGCCCTGAATACTGGCGGGAGAAAGATGAAGCCGAAGAATATCCCGCTGACTTTCTCGAAGAGATCGGCAACCAGGGTTTTTTTGGTTTACCTGCACCTGAACAGTTCGGTGGACTCAATCTGGGGCTAACAGAAGTTGCTGTAGTTATGGAAGCCCTCTGCCGCGGCGGCGGTGGTGGTGGCCCTGCTCTTGGTTACCTCTTCGGACTCCTCGGCAACCTGTCAATTCAGCATCACGGTAACGAACAACAAAAGGCGCACTACCTGCCAGACATGGCGGCGGGAAAGAAGATGTGCGCCTTCGCTTTGTCAGAACCCGACGCGGGCACAAACTCACTTAACATCAAAACTTTTGCTCGAAAAGAAGGTTCGAACTATATCATCAATGGCGGCAAATGGTTTATTACCAATATTCAAAACTGCCATGCACTGCTTCTGGTTGCCCGAACAGAGAAGCCAGGTGAGTCTAAAAGCCGGGCTGGCGGTATTTCACTTTTCCTTATCGACCTGCCCCAGGAAGCGATCACCTATACGCCAATCCCGAAACACGGCTTCAACTACTACAAATCAAATCAGGTGTTCATAGACGACCTGAGTGTGGACGAGAGTTGCTTACTCGGCCAGGAAGGCAAGGGTTTTCAAAGTCTCATGGGGACTTTGAATCCGGAACGCATACTTGTCGCCGCAGGTGCCATCGGTACTGCCCGACTCGCCCTTTCCCATGCCGTCGAATACGCCAAGAATCGAAACGTTTTCAACGCAGCTATCGGCACCCACCAAGGTATTCAGCATCCACTCGCTGCCGCGCATGCAAAACTGGAAGCCGCATGGCTTTCGGTACTGAACGCGGCCAGCCTGAACGACAAGGAACCCGGTAGCAAAGTCTCTGGAGACGCAGCCAATATGGCCAAGTATGTCGCTGTCGAAGCTGCCATCGAGGCTGGGTACCACGCCATGCAGACTTTTGGCGGTTCAGGATTCGCCAGAGAATTTCATCAGGAGCGCTGGTGGCGAGAACTTCAGCTATTCAGACTCGCGCCCCTGACACAGCAGATGACCCTGAACTATATTGGCGAGCACGTCCTCGGTTTGCCAAAGTCTTACTGAATCAAAACAAACACTAGAAAAAGGAAACATACATGAATTTCGATGATTACGAGACGATCCTATTTGAACGCAACGACAAAGTCCTGACTGTCACCCTTGATGGTGTCGGCCCTTTTAACGGTGTCAACGAGCAGATGCACATCGAGCTGGGTCGAGTCTTCCACGATCTGAACAATGACCTCGACAGTGACGTCATCATTCTCACCGGCAAGGGCAAGGCTTTTTGCGCGGGTGCAGATATGCGCTTTTTCGAAGAAATGGTTGAGGACCCAAAAAAGTTTCGCAACATTCTGCCAGATGCAAAGCGAATCATTAACGGCATTCTGGAATTAGAAAAGCCGCTGGTCTGTCGAATGAACGGTGCCGCCGCTGGTTTCGGCGCATCTATTGCGCTTATGTCCGATATCATCATCGCAGATGAGCGAGCAAAAATCGGCGACCCTCATGTCAAGGCTGGACTCGTTGCAGGTGATGGCGGCGCGATCATTTGGCCGCAACTGATCGGCTATGCCAGAGCCAAGGAGTATTTACTGACAGGTAAGTTACTTTCTGCAACCGACGCTGCAACCATGGGGCTCATCAACTACGCTGTGCCGGCAGAACAACTGGATGAGAAAGTGAACGAGATCGTCCAGGAACTCTTGTTTAGCCCACGCTGGGCGGTTCGCTATACAAAGACAGTCATGAATCTGCCGTTGCGTGAACTTGCAACCAAGATCACTGATGCTGCAGTCGCCTACGAAATGTATACGAATCTCATGGTTGATCGCAAGGAATCAGTCGCCGCGTTTCAGGAGAAGCGGGCGCCGAATCTTACGGGAGAATAACCTGCTCATGGAGCATGTGCAGGCCTTCGACATTCAGAATCTGAAGATCGAGTTCTACTGACCCCGATTCCAACCAGCGCAGATCCAGCATGCCGAAATGGCGCTCTATCACAGGACCTGCTGTTCTGAAACGGTTGGACTCCTCTGCATAAGCTTCATTGGTATGGGTCAAGCCTGACGACGTTAACTCCCATATGGCCGTTCCCTCGTCAAACACCTTCGCTGACAACTCACCGAAATGAACATTGCCTGAGACAAGAATGGTGCGCCCACCACCCTTCGTTCGAATCAACTGGAGCAAACTATCCCTCTCAACGGGATAGTTACCCCATTCATCCATACCCTTTTCATTCGGGATGACCTGGGTACTCGAAGCGATGATTCTAAGATCCGCTGTTTCGTCGAACCTGTCTTCCAACCATCTCCACTGGGCTTTTCCAAGCAACGTACCCCGCCTGTCTTGCACGAACTTCCCAAGGCTACCGGCAGCTTCAGCCCCAGCCTCTGCAAGCCAACCTTCGGCAAGCACTGGAGTAGATTTAAAACTACGGGTATCAAGCATCACAATTTGTACGCGTCGACTTTCTGGTCCAATAACCATTGATCGATAAATACCCGGTCGAGACCAGACGATGGAATCGAGCGGTTCGTTAAAAAACTTCAGAAAAAGCGCTTTCGACCGACTGCCCAATTCAAAATCAGCACCAAGCTCATAGTGACCATAGTCGTGGTTATCCCAGATAGCCAGAATCGGAATATTCTTTTGTAGACTCTGCCAGTGTTTATTCGTGCCAAGGATCTGCCAATCCCTCGCCAAGGTCGCGCTCGTTGCTTCAAACCTCTTTCCGGTCGCAACGTCGTAATCGCCATAGATGGCATCCCCCAATGACAGATAGATGTCTGGCCTGGCTGATTGAATTGTCTTGAAAACTGACAGGTCCAGGCTCTGAATGGCACATGAGCCAAAAGCGATGCGCGAGAGTGACTTATCAACATCGATGCCCGCTGCATTGGTCGAGAGACTGAACAGCAGCCAACATGCAACAGCAGCTCGCTTAACCGCCAAAGCACGGCAGTCTTTGAGATTTTCTGCGTCATACACTGAAACCGCGCCAGTCAGCTAGGCATGGTCTGCAGACAGTTGTTTGCCCACATACCAGCTCGCGCGCCGCAGCTACCAGCTGCTGATAAAGCGCAAAAGAAAATCAACTCCACCATCAGTTTTGTTCCTGCTTAGAGTCGACTTTTGAATAGACAAGATAAGCGCCATGGGTAATCAGAGGGATGATAAACACCACGATGAATCCGCCGAACATCACCGTATATCCTCGCAGGATCAGCGCCGTGATCCCCATGGTGCCGAACGCTGTGCAAACCAGAAACACGCCTCCGGCAAGACCACTGTGGCCGAGTGCGGGCATAGGTTGGCCCCTGCGCGCCTGGTACCAGTTATCTACTCGCTCAATTAAACCCTGCAGGACACCTACCCCGGTCTGAGCAACCAGCACAAACATGACGAGCACATAGAAGTTCAACATCATGGGTGAGCTGAGATTCTCGAGCATCCAATACGCGGGAATTTCTTCCTCAACAATCGCCGGGAAGTTCGCCATAAAAGCCAGATGAAATATCAGTGCAGGTATTGCAGCAATAGTTGCCGCAGCCAGTGCCGCCGTCCAGACTTCCGCTCGGGTTCGTAACCCCATCGCACAGTAGAGCAATAGCGGCAGATAACCACTACCACCGATTGCATACATCAATCCTGTTGAAAGACCGCTCCACTCATGGGGATGTTCACGAAAGGAGGCAGCAATCGCCGCCGTTTCTGATTGGAAAATTTGCCAAATAAGTACCGCAAGCACCACGAATAGCGCAACTACCGAAAGCATCATCGACTTCGCAACGATTTCTCTACCGAAGTAGGTTAGGAGGACAACCAGAATGAAGATCGCCGCTGTTCCAAGCCGTGCATCAAAATCAAACTTATCCCCAACAATCGTACCCCCCACCGTCGCCGTGATAGACAGGGCAATCACCAAGCCGACGATGATAACGATCTCGTAGGCAAACCAGCCTTTCTTCAACAACACTTTAAAGAAGCTAACGTAGTCATAAACCTTGTAAAGTCGAGTCAGCTCAAAACTAAGCCCAAGAACCACAACATGGGTAGTAATCAGCACCAGCAACGCGACCAGACCGCCTGACGGACCGTTGCTGCTGACAAACTCCATCACCTCTCGACCTGAACCGTAAGACGCACCGAACAGAACAGACAAAAAAACTGCCGTCGGCATAAGGATGACGCGGTAAAGAAAACTTTCCTGCATAAGATGCTCTCTTCTTTCTGTTTTTCTTATTTTTCGTCACAAGCTTAGTGCCACAACCTGATTGGCACTTATCAATATAGGCAAATGAGTGACCAGGCTGACGAATCGCTAACCGTATGACTGCCTTAATTGACCAAAGATTGCGTTCTGTATTCGTTACTATAGAACCATCAACATCAGGAAAAAGCACCCATGTACTCTGAACTCTGCGAAAAACTCGGCATTGATGTGCCAATCTTTGCTTTTTCTCACTGCCGTGACGTAGTCGTCGAAGTTTCGAAAGCAGGCGGACTTGGCGTTCTAGGTGCCGGTTGGTTCTCTGCCGAGCAATTTAGCCAGGAACTTGACTGGATCGACACCCACATTGGCGACAAGCCATATGGCATTGATATCGTTGTACCGCAAAAATATGAAGGCATGGAAGAACCTGACGCTAAGACCCTGGAGGCACAGCTGATGCAGCAGGTGCCAGAAGAACATATCAATTTCGCGACAGCATTGCTGGAAAAGCACGGCGTTCCAGAACTGGACCAGGAACAGGCTAACCAGCCTAAGCTCGCTGGCTGGACCTACGCCACTGCACTACCCCTCTTCGAGCAAAGCCTGAATCGGCCAAACTGTAAACTGCTCGCTAATGCGCTTGGCACGCCACCGGCGGATATCATCGACAGAGCCCACGCAGACGGCATGCTAGTTGGCGCACTCTGCGGCAAGTTAAAGCAAGCGATTCAACATAAGGAAGCCGGGCTCGACTTTATTGTCGCGGTCGGCGGCGAAGGCGGCGGTCATGCAGGTGAAATTAGCAGTATTGTCCTCTGGCCACAGGCAATAGATGCCGTTGCGCCTCTACCGGTTCTTGCGGCTGGGGGTATCTCTTCAGGCAGACAAATGCTGGCAGCAATGGCAACGGGTGCTGCCGGGGTATGGATGGGTACACAGTGGCTCACCGTCGCTGAAGCCGAAACGCAACCAGCGCAGAAAGACAGCTACCTGAAAGCTTCCAGCGAGGATACAGTACGTAGCCGCGCCTGGACCGGTAAACCTGCGAGACTGATTCGCAATCGATGGACCGACGCCTGGGACGCGCCGGATACGCCCGACCCTCTTGGCATGCCACTTCAGGGCCTCGTTACACACGATGCTATGTTGCGAACTGAATTATATGCGGGGTCTGGAGATGCACAGGCCGTGGCGATGAACCCATGTGGTCAGGCAATTGGCATGATCAATGAAGTGGAAACTTGCCGTGATGTGATGTTTCGACTGCTAAGCGAATATGCCGACGCACTTGAAAAGGTAAATCAGGTTCCAGGGAGCTAACAAATCTGGTTCGATATTGTGCTCAGCGGATTCTCAATGCTGCGTAGTCGGACAGATCAAACTCCGGGGGCACACCTGCAATCTCATCTGCAAGCGCTTTCCCAGACCCCGCTCCTTGAGTCCAACCGAGGCCCCCGTGACCTGTATTCAGATAGATATTACTGACTCTCGTCTTACCGATGTAAGGGATACCATCGGTGCTAAGTGGCCGAAAACCTCCCCACGGATCAATCGTTTTTCGATCAATCGTATCTACAAACGATGGGAATAGCTCTCGCACCAAACCGATGAGGTAGTCGACACGCGCCTCATTAATCCCGGTATTATGATGACCACAGAACTCCGCTGTACCGGCTAACCGCAACGTGTCACCCAGGGGGTTAACTCCGGCGTGTGTACCCATGTCGGCAATGATATGACGTGGTCGATTATTCCAGTTACCCATTGGGATCGATAGAGAATAACCTTTGGCCGGTGCAACTGGCACACGAACTCCAGCACAGCGCCCGAGCTGTCTGGACCAGGTACCAGCTGCAATGACGGCAGCATCAGCGATTAGCTCTTCACCATCATCGAGACGCACTTTGACATGAGAGTTCCTGGAAGCGATTTGCGAGACGGATACTCCGAACCTGTATGCCATACCGCGCGCACGGGTCAGTTCACACAATTGTTCGCAATAAATTCTGGAATTTCCGCCATGGTCATCGGGAAACAGAACTGCTCCTGTCAACTCATCCGCCGCCTCAATAAGCGAGGGCTCGACCTGCAGCAACTCATCTCGATTGAGTAAAGACAGATTCGTCCCATGACCCAAAGTCAGATTTGCGATAGCGGCATAGTCATCCATCGATGCCTGATCTCGGAAAATAATGAGGCTACCACTTTGACTCTGATCGTAAGACAAGGCTTCGGCCACGTTCAAATCATCTAAAACACTGCGCGTATATTGGGCAAGATTTCGATTTTTTATCAGGGAATCGAGAAAGGTTTTCTCGTTGGCGTTACTGAGAAAATCAAGCCCCCAACTCGCAAATCCCGGCAGGGAGCTTGTTGGCGCAGAGAAAGCAGATTGATCACCCTTACCCGTTAGGCTGTTCTTCCAGGCACTCAAAAACATCGAGAAAATACCTGGGGCATTCCAAGGGTCAGGCACACTCGATTGAAAATACCCGCCATTCCCATAGCTCGCGCCCCGGGCGGGTAACGCCTCCTTGTCAAGGACCGTCACCTCGACACCGTGTTTCTGCAGAAAATACGCGGTGGAGATTCCGAGAATTCCCGCGCCGATAACGATAATTTTCATAGCTAAACCGAGAAGCCTATTTCAAGCAGCATATAACCACCTACGTCGATGATCCATCAGGGATTTACTTGATCGGCAGGGATAAATTTGATCGATAATCCCCCCCCATGTGGATAATGATTTTTTTATCTTCTGTTGACTCAAGCGGTACGCCACTTTTCGCGTCATATCCGGCTATCGTCAGCCTGATCCTATTGCCTTTCTCAAACAGGTTAGCGATTGGTTTCAGAGCAAGACTGATCAGGGCCGGCTCTGGTCCAAGGTCAGTAAGGTCTGGTGAAAAATTGCCATGCCAGGGCAAACCAAAATTATCGAAAGACGGTTTGTTCAACGACCTGTGAGACGCTCTGATAGCGCCATCCGAAACAAATTGGCTGACACCCTCAGGCGTCACTTCGGTCAGGACAAAAAACAGATCCGCATCTTCACGATTCGATGAAACAAAAACTTTGACCTCGGGGAATCCCGCTACCACGACGTCTACGCGCAATTCCGCTGACGTATAAGTAATCGCTTTTGCGTCATAAGTGTCAGAAAGATCAGGATAGCCGGAGGACAGGTAACAGACCTCGCCAACATCAGCGATGTTTTTACTGACAGGACATGCATCACGCCTGAAGGCACCTGTATTTCTGGTGATTAAGTCGCCAAGTGATAGTGTTTCGTCAACCAGGTACACATCCTTACCGTCCGAACTGCCCTGTGGTTCCTCGTAGCTCAGAGTGCCGTCGTTGAACGACCTGGCTGAACCGCTCTTCTCTCCACTCAGATGCAGCACGAGTTCATCCAAATCAGGTTCGGGCCACTGAGACGAATGGTGCCAGCCCTCTAAGGGTTTCTGACCAACTACGTAATAGGTTACGCGCGGCTCATCCATAATCCCGTTGTCTTTGCCTTTTAACCAGTAGTCGAACCAGCGACGAGTTTCGGTTAAATAGTCGAAGCCAAAATTGTCCTGATGAAAATACGGGCCAATGTGAATTTTCTGAGGGTTGTTAAGATTTCTGAGCAGGGTCAAATGATCTCGAATTGAATCATCGTACCATCCGGACAGGTGGTAGATAGCTACGCCTGATTGTTCCAATTGCGGTAATTTAAACAGGACGCTCGATTCAATATGGTGTTTGGTTCCCGTTGCGGGATCAGTGCTATCTCGAACAGGCATTTGCAAGATGCTGTCCGCCAGTCTGGTATTGAGCTTGTGTTCATCTGATGCTGTCAATAAATCAGCCCGACTGGTGTCTGCCATCACGGGCGCCACCGAAAAAGGTTTCGGTACTATAGCCGCGACATCCATAGCTGACCTCATCTTGTCCCAGCTCACTACCAAATCATTTCTTAAGACTCCGTTTCTGGAAAAAAGTGAAAAATGATCAATCTGCGCCATTTCAGGAACGATGGCCTTAAGGTGCGGCGAAGCATAGCTTGCGGCCATTAATTGAACGCTGCCAAGATAAGATCTTCCGAGCATCCCGACATTCTCAGTCCCCCAATGTTGAGCTGAAAACCATTCGGTCAGATCAAATGCATCGTGCCCCTGCTGGGGACCCAGCCATATCTCACTAATACCAAATGACGCGTTGTAACCTCTTATGTCGGCCTGGGCGACCACATAACCCTGCTGCAATAGATGTTCAAAAATCGCCTTTCCGTTACTGCCGCTAGAAACGTCGAGGATCGCATTTTGGTCCGACACCTTACCGTCTGCACCCGTCTGATATCGTCCATAGGGTGTAAAACGCCAGACAACCGGCAGTGGTTTTGAATGAAGCGCACCTTCTTTGGTTGGCCGATAGTAGTCGACAGCCAGCTTAACCCCGTCGCGCATCGCAACGTATTCTGAATGGCGGACCCAGCCATCGAAGATACTTTGAGCGGCCATGCTCGTCGAAGACGACGTCAAGGATAATGCAACAATGAAGACGTGAACTCCTGCGCTCAGTAGGCCACGAGTCAACGGCCACCCAGCCACCTTAACGGGCCATGCTTTTATGAGCTGCAGCGGCGCCCATAACGGCCATATAGTCCCAGCGTGAAGCCTCCATCGCCGGACGACCACCATCCATGGCCAGATTGAAGTGCACGTGTGAGTCGATCAAGCCCGGCATCAACGTCATCCCGTTGCCATCAATAACCCGCGCGCCATTACCAGCAGCCAGATCCTTGCCGATTTCACTGATCAGATTCCCACTGACCAACACATCCTGGTCAAGTAGCCTGTCCTCAGTGCCGTTGAAAACTTTGACATTTTTGAACAAAACCAGATTGGTTTTATCGGCCATGGAAAATGGCGCAGAGCAGAAAACAAACAAGGATAAACCAATGATGAGGTTCTTCATGGGATGTACCGCTTTCTCAGTTTGTTCATTCATAAATCAACAGATACCGAATGATTTGTCTTAATCGTTCAATCTGCACGACTATCACATACTGAGACGAATCATATCGCAGACCTGAACCAAAACGCGCCATTAGCCCCACTTCGTAACCGAAAAGACAAGAGAACATGAGATGCTTCCCGGGTCATTCACGCCCCCCCTTGTTAAAGATGGTGAAAAGTATGTCCCGGAAATGAAAGGCGGTGCCCGGTTGTCTGAGAGCTACCACGATAAATTCGGCAATTAACGATCTGTTACCGCAAACCCGAGTAGAAGTATAATTAAGCCCGTTTTTGTGTCGATAGCCAAACAGGTCTGTCCCTAATTTGCTGGTGCCGTCCCAGACCGGCACATTTTTGAATACGGTAGGCTCCTAGGCTTGCGTAACCCTGACGAGGGTAAAGGCCATCGCCGGGCATATGGCAATAGTCAAAATGTTTTTCACAAGGTCTCTCCCAAAAGTTCATTTGCATATTCACGTACATTCACGTGTGGACTTGATTCTATAAGTGTCGTGATTTTCAACCGATGCTCATCACTGGCAATGGGATTACTTTCTTCACCTTTAGGCACCAGTACTTCCTGTTCCAGAACTGTGCCGTCAGTCAGCGTTATCACCACCTTGGCGGGGAGCATTTTCTTGACGAACAGACCCTGGTAACGGTCATCTTTGTGGAGAGTCACTTTTTCAGCGAGTGACAGAGCAGCAGCATTGTTGATCTGAGCCTCGGGCATGGCAATCAAGGACTCACCCGCCAACGCCAGGCCAAACACATGCGGCAGGCTGAACTGCAATTCCAGCAAACTGTCTGGGTTGGGCTTGGACAGAAAATCAATTGCGATGTCATA